>CAJTOV010000131.1 GCA_910577765.1 uncultured Lachnospiraceae bacterium | reverse complement strand
TAATTGGCTAAGTCAGGTTCAGGATTGGAGAGTATGGAGGGGTCTATATGAAGGGACGCATCACCAATAAGATGGGTGAGATCCGGATCGGTTCGGATGTCATTGGATTATATGCCGGTACGGCAGCAGTAGAATGTTTCGGGATTGTGGGAATGGCAGCGGTCAGTATGAAGGACGGCCTGGTAAAGCTGTTAAAGCGGGACAGCCTGGCCCGGGGAATCCATGTGGAGATTGAGGACAACCATATTGCCCTGGAGTTCCATGTGATTGTGGCTTACGGGGTCAGCATCTGTGCCGTGGCAGACAACCTGATTGCCAATGTCAAATACAAAGTCGAAGAATTCACCGGCATGGAGGTTGACAGGATCAACATCTATGTGGAAGGTGTACGAGTGATCGATTAAGGAGGACCGACTGGTGAATTTACAAGTGATTGATGCTGCACTGATGCAGAAAGCATTTCTGGCCGGGGCCAAAAGCCTGGACAGAAAGAAGGAATGGATTAATGAGCTCAACGTGTTTCCCGTACCGGACGGGGATACAGGAACCAACATGACCATGACCATCATGACAGCGGCCAGGGAGGTGGCAGCCCTGAAAGATCCTTCCATGGAAGATCTGGCCAGGGCCATTTCCTCCGGTTCCCTGCGGGGGGCCAGAGGCAACTCCGGAGTCATTCTTTCCCAGCTGTTCCGGGGCTTTACCAAGGAGATCCGCAGTGCCGGGAAGGTCGATGTGGCCGTGCTGGCCAGGGCCTTTGGCCGGGCTACGGAGACCGCGTACAAGGCAGTGATGAAGCCCAAGGAGGGCACCATTCTCACCGTGGCCAGGGGAATGTCCGAGAAGGCTGCGGAGCTGGCAGGCCAGACAGAGGATATCATTGAATTTGCCACAAAGGTAATCCGGCACGGGGACCATGTGCTGAGCCAGACTCCGGAGATGCTTCCGGTGTTAAAGCAGGCCGGGGTGGTGGACTCCGGCGGCCAGGGACTGATGCAGGTGGTAAAGGGAGCCCTGGACGGTCTCATGGGCCGGGAGGAGGACTTCTCCCTGGAGGATACCCGGTCCGATGCCGGGAAAGGAGCTGTGGCCGCGGGAAATGACCGGCTTGAGACAGCGGATATCCGTTTCGGCTACTGTACCGAGTTCATCATCCAGGTGGAGAACCACTATGACCAGGAGACGGAGCGGGAGTTTCAGGCGTATCTGGATTCCATCGGGGATTCCATTGTTGTGGTGTCCGACGAAGGGGTGGTAAAGGTCCATGTCCACACCAATGATCCGGGACTTGCCATCCAGCGGGCCCTGACCTACGGTTCCCTGTCCCGGATGAAGATCGACAACATGCGGGAGGAGCATGAGGAACGTCTGTTCCAGAACGCGGAGAAGATGGCCAGACAGCAGAAAGAGGCCCAGGAGCAGGCGGAGGCAGATGCCCCCAGAAAGCCCTATGGGTTTATTGCCGTGTCTGTGGGAGAAGGCATGGGCCGGATCTTTAAGGGGATCGGAGCCGACTACCTGATTGAGGGAGGCCAGACCATGAATCCCAGCACCCAGGACATGGTCAATGCCATTGCCCGTGTCAACGCGGATACGGTCTATATCCTGCCCAACAACAAGAATATCATTCTGGCGGCGGAGCAGGCAAAGTATCTGGTGGAGGACAAGACCGTGATCGTGGTGCCTTCCCGGACAGTTCCCCAGGGGATTTCGGCCCTGATCAACTTTATCCCGGACCTGGCCCCGGAGGAGAACCTGGAAACCATGGTCCGGGAGATGGAGCGGGTGAAGACCGGACAGATCACCTACGCGGTCCGGGACACCACCATTGACGGCATGGAGATCCACCAGGGGGATATTATGGGCATCGGGGACCACGGAATGCTGTCCGTAGGCAAGGCCATCGGAAAGACTGCCGTGGAGACCTTAAAGGCCATGATTGACGAAGAGTCGGAGCTGGTAAGCATCTACTACGGCGCCGAGGTAAAGCCGGAGGATGCCCAGGCCCTGCTGGCCCAGGCCCAGGAAGCCTGCCCGGGGTGCGAAGTGGAACTCCATGACGGGGGGCAGCCGATCTACTATTATATGATTTCTGTGGAGTAATGGCGATGCAGCCGGCAGCTGTTCAGATATCTGGACGGCTGCCGGTTGTGTCTGAGTATGGGAAAGGAACCGTAACAATCATGAACCAGGAGCCAGTGACTTCCTTAAAAGGGATCGGGGAGAAGACAGCCGCCCTGTTCCGGAAGATCGGCGTGGAGACGGTGGAGGACCTGATCCACAATTATCCCAGGGCCTACGATGCCTATGAGGAGCCGGTGCCTGTGGGAAAGCTGACCGAGGGCGGCATCTTTGCCGTGTCGGGACAGCTTGTGAAGGCTGCCTCCGTAAAACGTTTCAACCATATGCAGCTGATTCTTGCCGCAATGAAGGACCTGACCGGCATTCTGCAGCTTGCCTGGTACAACCTTCCCTATCTGGCTGCCACCCTCCAGCCCGGAAAGATCCTGGTGTTCCGGGGCCGGGTGGCCAGAAAGAACGGCCGTCTGGTTATGGAGCAGCCGGAGGTATTTGCCAGGGAGGCCTATGAGGCGGTTATGGGGTCCATGCAGCCGGTCTACGGACAGACAAAGGGCCTGGGCAACAAGGTCATCACAAAGGCCGTGGCCCAGGCCCTGGACCAGGGGGAAATGGTGCGGGAGTACCTGCCGGAGGCCCTGCGGGAGAAATACCAGCTTGCCGAATACAATTATGCCATCCGCCATATCCATTTCCCGGAGAACCGGACAGAGCTTCTGTTTGCCAGGAAGCGGCTGGTGTTTGACGAATTTTTCTTCTTCGTCCTTTCGGTGCGGCGGTTAAAGGAGCAGCATCAGGATGCTGCCAGTCCCTATGTGATGAAAGAGATGCCCCAGGTGGCAGAGCTGGTGTCCCGGTTACCCTACCGGCTGACCGGGGCCCAGAAAAAGGTGCTGTCAGAGGTTCAGAAGGATCTGGGAAGCGGGCTGGTTATGAACCGGCTGATCCAGGGGGATGTGGGCTCCGGCAAGACCATTGTGGCGGTTCTGGCCCTGGTCCAGACTGCCTTAAACGGCTGCCAGGGGGCCCTGATGGTGCCTACGGAGGTGCTGGCCAGACAGCATTACGAGTCCATCACCAGGCTGGCTGAGGATTATGGGCTGGATGTGCGGACCGTGCTGGTCACCGGCTCCATGACTGCGAAGGAGAAGCGCCTGGCTTATGAACAGATTGCGGATCATCAGGCAGATATCATCGTAGGCACCCATGCCCTGATCCAGGAGAAGATCCGGTATGACCGTCTGGCCCTGGTGATTACCGACGAACAGCACCGGTTCGGAGTGGGCCAGCGCCAGGCACTGGGGGAGAAGGGATGCGGGGCCCATGTGCTGGTCATGAGCGCCACCCCCATTCCCAGGACCCTGGCGATTATCCTCTACGGGGACCTGGACATTTCGGTGATTGATGAGATGCCTGCGGACCGGCTTCCGGTGAAGAACTGCGTGGTGCCCACCTCCTACCGGGACAAGGCTTACCAGTTTATCGAAAAGGAAGTCCAGGCAGGGCGGCAGGCTTACGTCATCTGCCCCATGGTGGAGGCCAGTGAGCTGATCCAGGCGGAGAATGTGCTGGACTACACAAAGGTCTTGCGGCAACGGCTGCCGGAGGAGATATCCGTGGAGTATCTTCACGGAAAGATGAAACCGAAGGAGAAGAACCGCATCATGGAGCGGTTTGCTGCCGGGGAAATCCAGGTGCTGGTGTCCACCACCGTGGTGGAGGTGGGCGTCAATGTGCCCAATGCCACGGTGATGATGATCGAGAACGCGGAGCGGTTCGGACTGGCCCAGCTTCATCAGCTTCGGGGCCGGGTGGGCCGGGGCCGCCACCAGTCCTACTGCATCATGGTCAATGCTGCCGGGCAGGAGGCCCAGGAGAGGCTGGACATCCTAAACCGTTCCAATGACGGCTTTTACATTGCCTCGGAGGATTTAAAGCTTAGGGGGCCCGGGGATTTCTTCGGACTCCGCCAGAGCGGGGACCTGGAGTTTAAGCTGGCGGATATTTTTACGGATGCCGGGATTCTTAAGCAGGTGTCCCAGGAGGTGGACCGGCTCCTTCAGGAGGACCCGGACTTTGGGGCCCAGGAGCACCGGCTTCTGGGGAAACGGCTTTTGGAATATCTGGGGAAAAGCAGCGGGACGCTGAATCTGTAGCTGTATAATCAGAAGAAAAGGAGCAAAACCATGGGGGAGAGAAGCACAGAAGGGGCCGGAGGCCAGAAGTATATGCAGGAAATGATGGAACGGATTGAGAAATCCAATGCCGGGCAGGAGAAATATGCCCGCAGACAGTAC
Source organism: uncultured Lachnospiraceae bacterium (assembly GCA_910577765.1). Lineage (GTDB taxonomy): Bacteria > Bacillota > Clostridia > Lachnospirales > Lachnospiraceae > Brotaphodocola. The sequence continues at coordinate 6,251 of CAJTOV010000131.1, read as the reverse complement.
CGGATGTCCCAGATTACGGCGGCGGCCAGCCTGCTGATTCTGGCGGCTGTCTGCTACACCTGCTCGGTGGTCATTCCCAAGGTGAATGTGACTTACCAGCATCTGGAGCTTGTGCTGGAGGATTTAGAGACTATTTCCTCAGAGCTGGCAGAGGCAGATCTGGGCCGTATGATCCAGGATATTGACCACATGGTGGTATCCAGTGAGGAGAACATGAACGAGGCACTGAAAAAGATCGGGGCCATTGACATTGACCAGTTAAACGGGGCCATTGCCAGCCTGTCCGGGGTGGTGAAGCCCCTGGCGGACTTTTTCGGAAGATTCCAGTAGCACCTGTCTGGACAGGTTCGTATCCGGAAAGGAGTTTATAATACTTTAAGACTTTTTCCTTTCTTCTTATGTTATACTGGTAGGTGGATACGGTCATAAGCAGGTTATTTGTGTGTTTTTGCTGGAGGATTTGGATTATGAAGCTGAAGACGCGTCTTGTGGTGACGTTTCTGGTATATAGTATCCTGCCGCTGGTATTTATCGGGATCTTTATCTCTGTGAGCAAGGCATTTCTGGTGTACCGGTTTGATGATTTCAGCCCGGATGTACAGTCCATGGTGATCCAGATGCTGGTGGTATCGGTCTCCCTGATCATTTTTATCTGTGCTTCCCTGACGGTGTGGGTGTATACGTCCATCCTTCATCCCTTAAGCAAGCTTCAGGAGGCTACCCGGAAGATCCGGGACGGCAACCTGGATTTTACCCTGGATGTGGACGAGGACGACGAGATCGGCCAGCTGTGCCAGGATTTTGAGGAAATGCGCATCCGTCTTAAGGAGAATGCGGAGGAGAAGATCCGCAATGACCTGGAAAGCAAGGAACTGATCAGCAACATTTCCCATGATTTAAAGACCCCCATCACGGCCATCAAAGGGTATGTGGAGGGGATTTTAGACGGGGTGGCTTCCTCCCCCCAGAGACTGGAAAAGTATATCCGCACCATCTACAACAAGGCCAATGACATGGACCGGCTGATTGATGAGCTGACGTTCTATTCCAAGATCGATACCAACAAGATTCCCTACACCTTCACCAAGATCCATGTCCACGACTATTTCGGGGACTGTGCCGAGGAGGTGGGGCTGGATCTGGAATCCCGGAACATTGAATTCGGATATTTCAATTATGTGGACGAGGATGTGGTGGTCATCGCCGACGCGGAGCAGTTGAAGCGGGTGATCAACAACATCATCGGCAATTCCATCAAGTATCTGGACAAGAAAAAGGGGATCATCAACATCCGCATCAAGGATGTGGGGGATTTTGTCCAGATCGAGATCGAGGACAACGGGCGGGGGATTGCGGCCAAGGACCTGCCTTATATCTTTGACCGGTTTTACCGGACGGATTCGTCCCGGAATTCGGCCAAGGGAGGCAGCGGCATCGGGCTGTCCATTGTACGTAAGATCATTGAGAACCACGGCGGGCGTATCTGGGCCACAAGCAAGGAGGGCGTAGGGACCGAGATGCATTTTGTACTGAGAAAACATCAGGAGGTTATATACGATGAGCAGAATACTGATCATTGAGGACGAAATCAGCATTGCGGAGCTGGAGAAGGATTATCTGGAGCTTAGCGGCTTTGAAGTGGAGATTGAGGAAAATGGCGCCGCAGGCCTGGAGCGCTCCCTGGAAGAGGATTTCGATCTGATGATTCTGGATCTGATGCTGCCGGACATGGACGGGTTCGAGATCTGCCGCCGTTTCCGGGAAGTGAAGAACACGCCGATCATGATGATCTCCGCCAAAAAGGAGGATATTGACAAGATCCGGGGCTTAGGCCTGGGGGCGGACGACTATATGACCAAGCCTTTCAGTCCCAGCGAGATGGTGGCCCGGGTCAAGGCCCATCTGGCCCGGTACGAGCGTCTCATCGGAAGCGGAAGCCCGGAGAATGAGGTGCTGGAGATCCGGGGACTGAAGATTGACCGGACCGCCCGCCGGGTGTGGGTCAACGGGGAGGAGAAGAACTTTACCACCAAGGAGTTTGACCTGCTGACCTTCCTGGCCCAGAATCCCAACCATGTGTATACCAAGGAGGAGCTGTTCAGCAATATCTGGGATATGGAGTCCATCGGGGATATTGCCACAGTGACGGTCCATATCAAGAAGATCCGGGAGAAGATTGAGTATAATACAGCCAAACCCCAGTACATTGAGACCATCTGGGGGGTAGGGTACCGGTTTAAGGTGTGATGAGGGGAGAATCCGTTATGAAGAATCAGATTTGGATTGTGGCCGTTATGGCGGCTGTGGCTGGTTTTGTCCTGGTTCCGGACGCAGGCCATGCCGCCGCGACGGTTCAGGCCGGCAGTCCGGGGGCCGGGGGACATTCCGGCGGGCCGGGGGAAGCCGGGGCAGAAGAAGGAAGGGTGTGGTTCCATGGTCCCGGCGCCGGGGACAGGGCGGAGGCTGGTGAGGCTTCTGCTTCCCAGTGTTCCTTTGAGGCAGACCGGTTTCGGTTGCCGGAGGAGGCCAGGGTGCTGGTGGCCGTGGAGGGCACCGGAGGCAGCAGCTGCCGGGTGTCTGCCTTTGAGAAGGTGGAGGGTGTCTGGGTCCGCCGGCTGGAGACGCCGGGGGCTCTGGGGGCCAACGGCATGAGCAATGACCGGTGGGAGGGGGATAAGACTACGCCCATCGGAGTGTTCCGTATGAATACGCCTTTCGGCCAGAAGGAGGCCCTGGAGGGATTTCCTTCCAATTATATCCGGGTAGGCGGCAGTCATGTGTGGACCCAGGATACCAACCGGCTGGTGGAGGACAGCTCCCGGAAGGGAGAGCATGTAGGCTCCGCCGGGTATGCCGGATACTATGATTATGTCATTGACGCCGGGTACAATCCCCAGGGAATCCTTAACCGGGGATCAGCCCTGTTCCTGCACTGCACCGGGCAGAACGGGGCGTATACTTCCGGGTGTGTGGCCATTCCCACCGACCAGATGATTACGGTTATGAAGCTTTACGGGACTTACGGGGACGGGGCCTGCTATATGGCCCAGGCGCCGGAAGGGACCTTTGACCAAATCTATGAGGCCTATGGAGTGAACCAGGGACTTTCCCCGGAGGGGAATTTCGGCAGCCGGCAGACGGATGCGGGTTACAAAAAATAAAGAGAGAGAGCTGGATAAAATTTAATGGAGACAACAAAATTCGAAGACCTGCAGCTGGATGAGCGTATCCTGCGGGCAATTACAGACATGGGATTTGAGGCGACTACCCCGATCCAGGCCAGGGCCATTCCGGCCCAGGCCCAGGGGCTTGACATTGTGGGCCAGGCCCAGACAGGAACCGGAAAGACGGCAGCCTTCGGCATTCCCATGCTGCAGAAGATCAATCCCAGGAACAAGAAACTCCAGGCTGTGGTCTTATGTCCTACCAGGGAGCTGGCCATCCAGGTGGCGGAGGAGATCCGCAATCTGGCCAAATACATGCACGGAATCAAGATTCTGCCTATCTACGGAGGGCAGGATATTGTCCGCCAGATCCGCGGCTTAAAGGACGGCACCCAGATCATCATCGGGACGCCGGGGCGGGTCATGGACCATATGCGCAGAAAGACCGTAAAGTTCGACCAGGTCCATACCGTGGTCATGGACGAGGCCGACGAGATGCTGAACATGGGCTTTCTGGAGGATATGGAGACCATCCTAAGCCAGCTTCCCCAGGAGCGGCAGACCATTATGTTCTCCGCCACCATGCCTGACGCCATCTTAAAGATCGCCCGGAATTTCCAGAAGGATCCGGAGATCGTCAAGGTAGTGAAGAAGGAACTGACCGTGCCAAAGGTCACCCAGTACTATTACGAGGTAAAGCCCAAGACCAAGGTGGAGGTCATGTGCCGGCTTCTGGACATGTATGCGCCCAAGCTGTCGGTGGCATTCTGCAATACCAAGAAGCAGGTGGATGTGCTGGTGGATGAGCTCCAGGGGCGGGGGTATTTTGCCGAGGGGCTTCACGGGGACTTAAAGCAGGTCCAGCGGGACCGGGTCATGAACAGCTTCCGCAACGGCAGGACCGAGATTCTGGTGGCCACGGACGTGGCGGCCAGGGGCATTGATGTGGATGACGTGGAGGCGGTATTCAACTACGACATTCCCCAGGATGACGAGTATTATGTCCACCGGATCGGACGGACCGGCCGTGCCGGAAGGGAAGGCATCGCCTTCAGCCTGGTGGTGGGCCGGGAGGTGTACAAGCTCCGGGATATCCAGCGGTACTGCAAGACCCGGATCATCCCCCAGGCCGTGCCGTCCCTGGATGATATTACCGAGATCAAGGCGGAGAAGATTCTGGGCCATGCCAAGGAGCTGATGGAGGATCTGGATCTGGGCCGGATTCTCAATATTCTGGAAAAGAAGCTTCTGGAGGAGGATTATACCTCCTTAGATCTGGCGGCAGCCCTTCTGCGGCTCAGTATGGGGGAGGAGAACCAGGATATTATCGACGATTACCGGGAGGCTCGGTCCCTGGATGACCTGGGGTCCCAGGGCCGGGGACGGGATTCCCACGGCTACGGCAGAAAGTCCGGCGGTCATGGAGGCCGGAGCGGCGGCCGTGGCGGCAGGTCCGGCCGGGGCGGAGACATGGCCCGTCTGTTCATCAATATCGGCAAGGACCAGAATGTAAAGCCCGGGGATATCCTGGGAGCCATTGCCGGTGAGTCAGGGATTCCCGGCAGGCTGGTAGGCAGCATTGACATGTACGACAAATACACCTTCATCGAGGTGCCTGACGACTGTGCCGGCGAGATCCTGGAATCCATGAAGTCGGCCAAGATCCGGGGGAAAAAGGTACATATGGAAATGGCCAATACCAGGTAGTAATCCGGCGGAAGGAACGGACAAAATTCAGGCAGGTATCCGTGCCTGCCAGACCAGAAAAGAGGATGCAGAAATGGACAGTAACCAGAAACAGACGATCCCGCCGGTGATCCGCAAGGACCGGCAGTTAAAATATACAGGCACCATTTTGAAAATGTATGAGGATACGGTCATTGCCAACGGCCATGAGGCCCATTGGGATTTTATCCACCACGACGGGGCAGCGGCGGTGATTCCGGTCACCGACGACGGGAAGCTTCTTATGGTCCGCCAGTACCGCAATGCCCTGGACCGGGAGACTCTGGAGATCCCGGCAGGCAAGCTGGACGATCCCAAGGAACCCAAGATTGAGTGCGCCAGCCGGGAGCTGGAGGAAGAGACCGGCTTCTACTGTGAGCATCTGGAGTACCTGATGAGCCTTAATACTACCGTGGCCTTCTGCGACGAGGCCATTGACGTGTTTGTGGCCCGGAACCTGGTTCCTTCAAAGCAGCATCTGGACCAGGACGAGGTGATCTATGTGGAGGCCTGGTCCCTGGAGGATCTGGAGGAGATGATCTTCTCCGGGAAAATCACCGATGCCAAGACCGTAGCCGCCATTACGGCTTACGGGAGAAAGTACAGAAAGTAAGGCAGGGGCTTTTTTGCAGACAGCGGCAGTATGTCCGGACCTGTTCCGGAAAAGGTGGCGGCATAAATCGGCCGGCGGCTGCGTAGACTGTAAAAAAATGCTGCCAGGGAGCATGCTCCGGACTGACAGCAGGGACAGCCTTTAACATGAATAATGGAAAGTCTTATGGTTCGTATGTACTGTGGTATTTTGCCGGTCTGTCGGTCTTTACGGTGCTGGCCAACTGGGTGTGTGCCAGGGAGCTGGTCAACCACAGAATGCTGTTCGGGGCCTTCTGGAAGAACCTGGCCCAGGTTCCCGGTGAGGGAAGCCTGTCTGCCTTCCGGGTCCTTGTGGTGCGGCTTCTGGAAACCCTGTTTGTAGGCTGGCTGGGAAGATTCCGCCAGAGGAACGGGGAAATCCAGCTGGCGCTCTGCTTTGCCGGGGCAGTGACCGGGATTCTGGCAAGCTGGTTTACATGGAATACCGGGGTGCTGGGAGTCTTTGTACTGCTGGCCCTTGTGGTTCCCCATACCTGCTTTTATGCGGTGGCCTGGTTCTTTCTGCTGGCCCGCAACCAGTATGGGGCAGATATCCGGCGGTTCCGGCTGTGGCTGATTACCGTGGCAGTCATGGCGCTGGGAATCTGGACGGAGCTGGTGATCCACCCGTTTCTGACAAGGGTGGTGGTACATTGGATGACCGTTGGTTCAGAGGTAACAGTTCAGATACCCCTTGAACTGTTACGGCATACGGCCATTTAGAATCGC
>CAJTOV010000130.1 GCA_910577765.1 uncultured Lachnospiraceae bacterium | reverse complement strand
AAGCCAGCTTGACGTCTGTTTCCGTCCAGTTTTCCCCGCCCCGTGAACTGTAACGATTATTAAATTTCAGGAGGAATTTTTATGATTTACGGAAATGTCAGCAACGCCATGATTGACCAGCAGATCGCCGTCCTTCCGGCGCCTCTTCAGAATGCCATCCGGTTTCTGAAAGATACGGACCTGGCGGCCCATGAGCCGGGGAAATTTGACCTGGAGCTGGAAGGTGTGCCTATGATTCTCCAGGTACTGGACCTGACTACGGCTCCCAGGGAGAGCCTGCGGCCGGAGATTCACCGGAAGAATATTGACGTCCAGTTCCTGGCTGCCGGAGGACCGGAGCAGGCCGGCTATTACAGCGACGACGGCACCGGCCAGGTGGACGAGGATCTGCTGGACACTGCCAGGGATATTCTGTTCTACAAAAACCAGCCTTCTGCTGCCGAGGGGACCATCCAGATGACTGTGGGGACTTATGCCGTCTATTTCCCCTGGGATGTGCATATTCCTGCCATCCAGACCGGCACTGCCCCGGCCCCCATCCGCAAAATCGTCATTAAGGTGCCCATGGATGCCTGCCTGGGCGGGGAATAGTCCCATGGACAAACCGTTGCAGCAGCGTCTGATCCTTCACCTGGAAACCCTGGCCTGCAGGGACCCGGACCGACGGCGGGCCGCCCTGGAGCAGGTGCTGGCGGCAGAGGGACTTGCCTTTACCCTCCAGGAGGAGGATCCCTCCGTAAAGCTTCCCAGAGGTGTCCGCAACTATCTGGTGGAGCCGGGAGAGGCTGCCAGCAAAAGGCCGGGCCTGCTGCTTTGCGCCCACTATGACGCGGCTTTCGGAAGTCTGGGGGTCAATGACAACGCCGCCTCCCTGTGTATCCTGGTCACCCTGGCCAAAGCGCTGGCAGGGGAAGGCGCTGCCGTGAAATTCGCCTTCTTTGACGGGGAGGAAAGCGGGTTTTCCGGCAGCCGGCTGTATGTATCCCGGATGGATAAGCAGACCCTGGCCGGGGTCATCAATCTGGACATGTGCGGCTACGGGGACAGCCTGGTCATCTGCGGCAGAGGCCATGAAAAGTCCGCCCTGTTCCGTCCCTTCTGCCGCAAGGCTTTTCTGGAGCCCTTTTCCGGCCAGGTGGTGCGCTTCCTTCCCAAGGGGGATGAAAGCTCTTTTGCCCGCACCCGGATTCCGGTTCTTAGTATGGCCATGGTCCCCCGGTGGGATATTTCCTATTTAAAGGCTCTTGCCACCTACGGGGAAGGGTTTCTGGGACGTCCTCCGGAGTTCGATATGATGCTGGGCCAGATGGAGGTGGTTACCACCATGCACGGAGGCTTCCGGGACGGGCTGGAATGGATTCAGCCGGAAGCCATGGAAACCGTATACAGGTACCTGGAAGCAGTGGTTCACAGCCTGGAGAACGGGCAGGCAGGCAAACGGTTTTCATGTTTCCCCGGCCTGCCGCATACACTGTAACAATTCCCCGTTTCTGGAGCATTTATGAACCTGCTTTCCCAATTATCACCAAAAAAGCGTGCCTTTCTTACGGGCACGCTTTTGTTGACCGCAAGCGGCTTTGCCTGCCGGGTTCTGGGATTCTTCTACCGGATCTTTCTGTCCCGCACCATCGGGGCCGAGGGGCTTGGGCTTTATAACCTGATGCATCCTGTATTCGGCATCTGCTTTGCCTTATGTGCCGGATCGGTCCAGACAGCCATGTCCCAGTATATTGCTTCCCATACGTCAAAGGGACGTTCCATCTTCCGTACCGGCACCGTGCTTTCCATGGGCATGTCCCTGGTGCTGGCCTGGCTGATCTGCCGCAATGCCCGGTTCCTGGCCACCCAGGTGCTGATGGAGCCCCGGTGCGGGGAATTTCTGCCCCTTCTGGGAATCTCCGTGCCTTTTGCCGCTGCCCATGCCTGCGTCAACGGCTACTACTATGGCATGCAGAAATCCCGTGTACCGGCTTTTTCCCAGATCGCCGAGCAGGTGGTCCGCATGGGGGTGGTCTTTGCCATTGCCGGCTACTGGACCGGCCTGGGCCACATCATCACCGTCCATCTGGCCGTCATGGGACATCTGGCCGGGGAGGCTGCTTCGGCCGCATTCACCTTCCTGTGTCTGTGGGTATACCCGCCCCAGGAAACCCCGGCCCGGGACCGTGACAGGACCGGACTTCCGGGCCCTGGCCAGGCGGCTTCCGGCCTTGCCTTTCCTGCCGTAGCCGTCCCGCTTCTGGCCCTGGCCCTTCCGCTGATGGCCAACCGTCTGGTGCTCAATGTACTGGCCAGCTTAGAGGCCATCTGGATACCCAGCCGTCTGCAGATGTCCGGTCTGACGGCGGGAGACGCCCTGGCTGTGTACGGGGTGCTGACAGGTATGGCCCTGCCCTTTATCCTGTTTCCCTCTGCCATCACCAACTCCATGGCAGTCCTGCTTCTGCCCAGCATTGCCCAGGACCAGGCGGCAGGCCGCTACCAGAGTATCCTGTCCAGCATTGCCATGTCCCTGCGCTACAGCATGTATATGGGGATCTTTTCCATCGGTGTGTTTACCCTGTTTGGAGATACCCTGGGAGCCGGTGTCTTCCACAATGAGACTGCCGGATTCTACATCCAGGTGCTTGCCTGGCTGTGTCCTTTTCTGTATCTCTCCACCACCATGGGAAGCATCTTAAACGGCCTTGGCAGGACCCAGACTACCTTTCTCCACAATACCACGGCCCTGGTGGTGCGGATCGGGTTCGTGTACTTTGGCATTCCCCGGTACGGGATTCTGGCTCTGCTGCTGGGCATGCTGTTCTGTGAGATTCTCCTGGCCCTGCTGCATCTTTGTGCCTTACATAAAAGCATTCCGTTTACCTGGAACGCCTGGGAAATGATCGTGAAGCCCTGTGTATTTCTGGTGATCTCCATAGGAATCTATTATTTTGTGGAGGAAATGTTCCCTTATGCCAGGGGCTTCCCGGTGCTGGCAGAGACAGCCCTGGGAATCGGGTCCCTGGGGGCCTGCTATGGAGGGCTTTTGCTGGTGTTTCATCTGACAAAAAAAGGCAGCTGAATGTTTTGCTGCCCTTCCCAATACCGTATGTTATGATTTGCAGGGGGCATCCTGGGCGCTGGTTCTGTGCTCCAGGAAGCAGCCGTCTTCGTGGGAATCAATGACTCCGATTGCCTGGAGGTAGGCATACACAATGGTGGTTCCCACGAATTTCATTCCCCGTTTTTTCAGATCCTGGGAAATCCGGTCCGAGAGCCCGGAGCGGCTCTCTCCCTTTTCATAGACTACCTTTCCTTCTGTCCAGTGCCAGATATAATCCGAGAAGCTGCCCCACTCCCGCTGGATATCCCGGAAGATCCGGCCATTGGCTGTGGCCGCCCGGATCTTTCCCCGGTTGCGGATGATCCCCGGATTCTCCCGGAGCTTCTCAAAGCGCTCCTCATCGTAGGCACAGACCTTGTCCAGGTCAAACCGGTCAAAGGCCTCCCGGAATGCCTCCCGCTTGTTCAGCACACATTCCCAGGAAAGGCCTGCCTGAAAGCTCTCCAGCACCAGCATCTCAAACAGCTTGCGGTCATCCCGGACCGGGACGCCCCACTCTTCGTCGTGATAGCGGATATACAGGGGATTCTTTGGGTTGGCCCACTGGCAGCGTGTTTTTCCGTCAGTCCATTCCATGCGTGTGGCTCCTTTCTATTTTATCAGTCATAAATTCTGTCCCCATCCTGTCTTATGAAAAATTTCCTGCAAATTCCCATATGGTAGTAACCGTTTTTGTTGTTCTGGTTTATTGTACTATACTTGTGAAATAATGTCCAGTTTTCCACATCGGGCGGACGCCCGATGCTTCTTGTCCGGCATAGCCGGACAAGAAGATGCCTCCCGTGAACAATAACTATTCCATCATCCGCTCCACCCGCTCCCTGGCCTGGCTGCGCCCCTTTACTTCCACCGCCAGCTGCCGGATCACGCCTTCCTCCATGGGCATCAGCAGAATCTTCTCCTTCCCCCGGGTCACTCCGGCCACAGTCATCCGGTGTTTTCCTGCCCGCACCTGCTCTCCCAGAACCTGGCTGCTTCCATACAGTTCCCTGGCAAGGCCCTCTGTGATCACACAGAAATCCCCCTCCACCGGCAGCCCATAGCGGCCACAGACCAGCTCTCCCTGACCGGCCAGCTCCATGGAGCCATAGACCTTCATGATCCGGGCCATCCCTTTTCTTCCGGTGCTCACTGAGACTATCTGCTGTTCCGTCCCGATGGTCCATCCGGCTATCCCACAGATTCCCAGAGCCCCGGTCCGCCTGGCCTCCCGTTCCTCCCACTGCCGCACCGTCTCCACGTCAATCTCTTTTCCCTGGCAGTCCACGGCCACAGGGTATGGCAGGAGAAACCAGAACCGCCAGAAGGCAGTGGCGCCAAAGACCAGTGCTGCCGACAGAACCAGGACCAGCAGAAGCCGTATTCTTCCCATTCTTTCCCTCCTTCTTTTCCGGCCAGGTGCCGGTCCGGATCGCCCTTGAACTGTCATGGACCGTCACACCGTCACAGCCTGTCCCACTCCCGGTTTCTTCCTCTGCACTCAGAATCCGGACACCGGCCGGACCCGGTCGCCGGCCCCGATGGTCTGGTTTTCCCCGATGATCACCCGGTCCTCCTGGAAAATGCTTCCCTCCACCGCTGCCTCCCGGCTTCCCTGGTACAGAATCCGGATATTTACCCGCTCTGCCCGGAATTCTTCCCCCAGAACCGATGAGGTCAGTCTGGCCACCAGACAGTAATACCCTTCCATATCCTTCCTGACCCCTTCCAGGGGGATCACCTGGCCAAATGGCTCTGACTGTTTTCTGCAGGTATAATCCGTCTCCGTTCCCAGCGGCAGTTTCGTATCCCCTAAGTCTGCCTGGAATACCCCCTCCTTCTCTCCCAGAAGATTCATGGTCCCGACTACTGCCTCCATTTTCCGGCCCGTGCCGGGGATGGAAATCTGAATCAGGTCGCCCGGGGCAAGCTGCTGGTCCTCCTTGGAAAAAGTGGCTTCCAGACGGCACGCTCCCACTGCCAGGGATACCAGTTCCTCCCCGGTGGCTGTCTTCCCGGCCTTTACCTCCATGTCCACCACCACTCCCTTCTGGTCTGCCTGCACCCTTCCCTCCCGGCCGGCCAGCTCTTCCAGACGGCCAAGCTTCCTTTCCAGGGCCTTCTCATCCAGCAAAAGCCCCTGGACGGTCAGGGCAGACATCCGCCGCTTCTGGTCCTCAGACAGGCGGGCTGCCCGGTCTGACCTGCGGGCCGTTTCCACCTGCCACCGGGCATCTTCCACCGCCTGCCGCAGTTTCCCAAGGGCCTTTCCGGCCTCTTCCAGTTCCTTCTGCTGCTGCTTTACCTGCTGCTCATAGGTCCGCCGCAGCTCTTCCTGGCTGGCGGTCTGGCCGGACCGGACCCGGTCCTCCAGATCATCCACCAGATCCACCTGGTCCCGGGCCGCGTCGATCTCCGTCTCCCAGGAATCCTCCACATCCGCCAGGTCCTCCTTTGCCCGCTGTAAATCCCGGGCCAGCCTCTGTCTCCGGGCCTCGTCTTCTTCCGGAACCTGCCCCAGCTCTTCCTCCAGATCCTCCACCTTCCTGCGGGCGGCCCGCAATTCCCGGTTCCGGCTGTTCCTTGCCGTATCCAGCCCCAGGAGAGCGCTGTTTATGCTCTGGTCCTGCTGCCTTGCAAGCTCATCCTCCAGCCGCTCCCGGTCATTCTGGTAATCCTGCTCCAGACGTTCCAGCTCCTGCTGACACTCTGCCTGGTCACCGGCATATTCCAGTTCCCCCTCGGAAAGGGCTCTCTGGGCAAGCTCCAGCTCCCGGGCAGCCAGTTCCTCCTGGGTGACGCTGCCGGAAGCCTCCTGGGATATCTCCTCCCTGCGGATATTCAGCCGGATCTGCTCCAGCTCCTGTTCCAGAGCCGCTCTGGCTTCTTCCAGGGACTCTGGTTCATACCAGAACAGTACCTGCCCTGCCTCCACCTGGCTTCCGGGTTCCACAGCGGTCCCGCCAATCCTCAGTCCCGGAACCACCGGACAGATGCTGCAGTCTTTTTCCTTCACGGTCCCACGGCCTTCCACCAGGGTCTCCACTGCCTTCTGCTTCGCAGTGGTGGTAAGCACCCTTGGCACGGTCAGACTGTCATGGACTCTGGAAATGACGGTGCCGGCTGCCATAAACAGAAAAAATCCGTATAAAAGCCGGCGTCCGGCCGGCCATGATTTCTTATGCATCCCTGTACCTCCGTCTCCATACAGATCCGCCACCGCCGGAACAACCCATAAACAGTGACTCACCTGCAAAAACAAGCCGGCCCAGACACGGCCTCCCACCGGTCTGCGCACCTGCCGCAGAATGGCGTCCGTCACTCCCTGCTTCCCGACGACGCCGCCCCCTGCTCCAGCTCCTCCTGGAAATTCAGATAAAGCAGTACCGGCAGAAGGCAGGTAACCAGGGCTGCCGCAAATGCCACCGCCCCCTTGTCCGCCGCAATATCCGGCAAATACAGGGAAAGGGGCCACAAGGTCCGGTCTTTCAGATACGTAACCGGCTGCTCCAGACTGTTCCAGCCCTCCATAAAGCTTAAGAGAAGGGCCGTGACGATTCCCGGATATCCCAGGGGCAGCCCCACATGGAGAAAGATCCGCCACTCCCCGGCACCGTCCAGACGGGCCGCTTCCAGAAGCTCCTTTGGAACCGCCGCAAAAGACCGTTCCATAATAAAGACCGGAAGGGACGCCCAGATTCCCGGCAGCACCAGGGCCAGATGGGAATCCAGAAGGCCCAGCCGGTCCAGAACCAGATAGCCGGACACCTGGGTCACCTGGAAGGGCAGCACCATCAGGACCACATAGCAGGCAAACAGCGCCCTGCGCCCCGGAAACCGGAACCGGGCAAATGCCCAGGCCGCCGGTGCCCCCACCAGAAGCTGGCCCAGCACCACAGGCAGTACCTGGATGCAGGAATTCCAGAACATGACAAAGAATCCAGGGGAACGAAGCAGAAGCTCTGCCAGCGCCTCCGGGGACGGATAGTCCGGCAGAAGGGCTGCCCGCACCGGTGTCTGCCCCAGCCCCAGAGGGGAACCATACCGCCAGTACAGCTCATCCTCCGGCATCAGTGCCGCCGCCGTCATCACAAGCAGCGGAATCCAGACCAGCAGGCAAAGGGCCAGAAGCAGAAGCCCAAAACCGGTTCCCCGCCTGACAGGGAAAAGCCTTCCGGCTGACCCCTTCCCCCTTTTTACCAGATGCTTCATGGTCTTCTTCCTCCTTTTCCTGCCATGTTTGCCCTGAACCTGCAAATACCGATTCCCAGGACAGCCAAAAGCCCCAGCGTGCCGGTCAGCAGCACTGCTGCCGCCGTCATTTTCCCAATGTCCAGGTTTAAGAACCAGTGGGCAAAGAGATGGGGCAGCAGATAGATGGATGCATCCGGGTAGGAGCCTGCCAGCAGATAGGCCTCCCGGTAGACCCGGAAGGCATTGACCACCGACAGCACTGCCACAATTACAAAGGTGCCCCTAAGCTCCGGCAGGGTAATATACCACAGCCGTGCAAGGACTCCTGCCCCGTCCATTCTTGCGGCCTCATACAACTCTCCGTGAATGCTCTGAAGGCCTGCCAGCCACAGCACCATGTCATAGCCCACATGCCTCCACAGATAGGTCATTACCAGAATGGGAAAGGCCCACCGGGAAAATGCCCAGTCCACCTGCCACGTCTCCCCGGTAATGCCACACAGCCACTGGTTCAGAACCCCGTCCGGGCACAGAAATATCTTCCACACCAGCACCATACTGGCTGCGGGCACGGCCATAGGCAGCACCAGGGTAGTGCGGAACAGCCCATAGATGCCGGTGTCCCTGTCACCCCTGGACCGGTCCGCCCGTTTTCTCTTAAGCTCTGCCCCTGCGGCCAGAAGGGAAGCCGTCACAAAGGATACCAGCATCAGAAGCGGCATACAAATGGCCAGAAACCGGACTGTATTGGCCGCGGCCAGACGAAATGCTTCATTATCCACCACGGCCCGGTAGTTATGAAGCCCCGCAAACCGGGTTCCCATGGCATCCTGAAAGGACCGCTTTCCCACATCCAGAAAGGGAAGTCCATAGAATACCACTGTTCCCACAAGGCTGGGGGCCAGAAACAGCCAGGGAGTAAGCCGCCTCCGGATAAGACCTGCCTGTTTCCCCATGGCCTACTCCGCCTGATAGATGGAAAGCTTCCGCCGGATTCCCTCTGCCGCCTCATCCGCTGTCTGTCCACCTTCCAAATATACAGCAGACCCTTCCACAATCATCTTCATAACCGTCTCATCCACAACAGCCGGCCGGGTCAGCTTCTCCATCATAGACACAAGCTCCTTCCGCACCTCCCCGGAGGGCCATGTGGCAGAAATGCTGTAATCCCCCACCCCGGCCCCAAGGCTGTATCCTTCATGGTCATCCTCTGCCATAGAAAGCAGGGCCTCCCGGTTCACCGGAAAACCGTCGTAAAGCTCCTCCTTCTGCACCTCCACAGACAGAAGACAGCGGATAAAGTCCCTGGCCAGATCTTCATGGGCGGTAGACCGGTTGATGCCTGCCATGGCCCTGGGCAGGTAAACATTGCCTGCCGGCACCAGAAGACTCCCGGGATTCTGGACTCTCACCTGGGCCGGAATGGCCAGATCCGAGAATCCGTCCAGCAGCTCCAGACCGCTGTCGCACATCCGGTTGTCAAACTGGATGGCACTTCCCGCCATGCCTTCCTTCAGCACATGGTTATTGGTCCACAGCCGTTCCATCTCCTCCTGGGAACTGAACATGGTTCTGGAACCGTTTGCCTCCCCCAGGGTCTTAACCGTCTCCAGATACTTTACAAGCCCTTCCTTTTTAAAAATACTTCCGTTGCCAAACAGTTCCTCCCAGGAAAGGTATGCCACCTTCCGCAGCAGATTTTCATAGTTTCCGGCCGCCATCAGGGGCCGCTCACCCTGGTAGGCTGCCAGGGTATCCAGACTGGTGTATGCCTGGATGGCCTGATCCTTCCCCAAAAGAACCGGGAACCCCACTCTGGCCGGAACCTGGAAGACCTTTCCGTCCTCCTGGCGAAAGCCCTCCAGAAGATTATCCAGCATGGCGCCGGAGTCTTCCAGTTCCTCCACCAGGCCGCTGATATCCAGCAGAATCCCTTTTTCCACATACGACGCAGCCGGAAGTCCGTCCAGAATCAGGATATCGGCTCCCCTGCCGCTTAGCAGTTCCGTGTTCAGGCTCTGGATCATTTCTTCCGTGACAGTGCCCCCGCTTTCCACTGCCGTGCGCACCTCCACCCGTACATCCGGGTGGCTGCTCTGGAACTGGGACGCTGCCTGCCGGACCGTGGACTGGTCCTTGAGACTGTAGACGGTCAGGATTCCCGGCGGAACCGTGGCCAGGTCCGGGTCGTACTCGTAGCGGAATATACCGGTTTCCCGGCCTCCCTCCCCGCTGAAGGCCCCGTAATATTCTCCCTGGTCTCCGGCCAGAAATCCACGCAGATGCAGGCTGCGCATTCCCAGACGGGTCAGACTGCCGTCAATGAGAATTTCCCACAGAGTGCCTCCCTGGCTGATATGGGAAAGCCCCGCTTCCCCTGCCAGATAGATGCCGCCACTTCCGTCCCCAAACAGTTGGATTCCGGCCCGTCCGCCTTTTACCTCTTCAAAGTCCACCGAGCCGGTCATCTGGCCGCTTTCCAGATCGTACCGGACGATCCGGTCCTCCCAGACCGTTACAAATTCCTTTCCGTCGCAGAATCCTCTGCCATCCCCCGTGTCCCCGGAAAAATCCCTGGCCATGGAAAACAGACGGCTGCCGGCAGGTGTGTACAGCTCTGCCTGGTCATTATTATAGACAAGAATATTTCCGTTCTCCAATACCTCAAACTTTGCCGGAACCAGCCCGTACTGCCGCCCGTCCCTGGGCTGAAACACCTGCTCCAGAAGCTCTGCAGCCCCGCCGTCCGGCTCCAGACGAAGCAGATGATACCGGTAATCCCTGTCCGTACCTCCAAGGTAGAACTGGTGATCCTGGCCTAAGGTGACCCAGG
This sequence comes from uncultured Lachnospiraceae bacterium, assembly GCA_910577765.1. Taxonomy (GTDB): domain Bacteria; phylum Bacillota; class Clostridia; order Lachnospirales; family Lachnospiraceae; genus Brotaphodocola. The sequence continues at coordinate 584 of CAJTOV010000130.1, read as the reverse complement.
CCAGATCCATTTCCCGTTCCTTAAGCACCCTGCTGCCCGGCCAGTCTGCCTGCTTCTGCCAGCTTCCTTCCCGGTATACATACCAGAAAGGCTCTGCGGCTTCTTCCGAAAAGTCCCCTTCTATGGTATAAAGTTCCAGCTCCCCGGAAGCTCCTCTCAGGAACCGGACCAGACGCTGATTTCGGACCTCCTCCGGTACCGGAAGCTCTGTTTCCTTATAGCGCCCCATAGCCACCGGTCCCTGCGGCCGCCCTCCCTGACTGCCCTGGCCTCTGCCTTCCTGACCGGCTTCTGACTGGCCGCTGCCTTCCTGACCGTCCGGCAGGCTCTCTTCCATCCGGCCGGTGGTGCCTGTGTCTTTTCCTGTGCCGGTCCGGCATCCTCCTAAAAGTCCTGCCGCCAGCACCGTCACCAGAATCCATACCAGGAATTTTCCATATCCTTTTCTCATTCCAAAAACCTCCTTACCGTCTGCCGGGAATATCTTTCCAGTCCTCTGTCTGTTTCCTTTGTTACAATTCACGGGGCAGGGAAAACTGGACGAAAACAGACGTCAAGCTGGCTTGTAAGACTGTTTTTGTCCA
>CAJTOV010000129.1:8999-10751 GCA_910577765.1 uncultured Lachnospiraceae bacterium | reverse complement strand
TTGTCCGGCATAGCCGGACAAGAAGATGCCCCCGTGAATAGTAACAACAGGTTCGAAATGTCTCTTAGCACTTTACAGTTTTTTCTGGTTGTATTATACTAAAGACAGTAACCGAGAACGCCAGACCGTGAAAAAGGAAGTGAGGCTATGAGCGAGAAAGAGATGCTCAAAATATCCGTTGAGGAGTTTGACAGAATCCAGGATTATATGGTATCCTGCGAGAAAGACTCGGAGGTATACAGAAAATTAAAGAGACGCTATACCGCATTAAAAGTGATTCTTACAGTATCCGGGATTAATCTGACGGAACTGGATCTGATTAAAGAATGACCCAAAGTATATGGTAAAGCCGCCGCTGTCCAGGATAAAACCTGGGCAGCGACGGCTTTTCACCAGTCCGCCATAACAGTTCAGATACCCTCTGAACTATTACGGTGGTCAGACATCGGTTTCCCTATTTCTGCCATACATCCTTCCCATCCGCCCCATATCCTCCCAGAACCGGACCTCCACCTCCCTGCGGCTGCAGGAAAATTCCAGAATCCGTCCCGTAAAGGTACGGGCCCATGGCACCAGCTCCATGGCATCCCAGCACCGGGTCGTGTACTCGTAGATTCCGGGGTCAATCCGGGTGACGGTTCCGCCCCGGCCCTCCCGCTCCAGCCGCCGGATGATGTGGGGTTCCGTGGTCTCGTCCAGGGTAATCCGCAGCCGCACCTGGTCCGGTGTCCGGCTGCTTCCAAAGGAGACACCAAAGGCAGCGGGAACATTGCGCAGGAAATCCTCCATGTGGGTCTGGAAATCCGGGTCCGGCCCCAGACGTTCCACTGCCTGGATGGCATCCAGCCGGTAGGACACCAGACGGCGGCTGGCCTCCTTGCGGACACACACATAGCGGCGGCCGGTCTGGGTGCTGACCAGGATTTTTAACGGGGTGCCGGTGACCGGACGGGGCGGCCCGCTTTTTCCTTTGGAGCTGCGGACCGTCAGGGTCACCAGGTACTGGTCCCGGATGGCCTCCACAATGGGCAGGAGGATTTCATCCTCCAGGGTATGTACCAGAAAGTCGTGGCGGAACCGGAACCTCTCATTGACCTTGTGGCAGAAATCCAGAATGGTGCTGCCCACAAAGCCAAAGGGAGCCACAGCCTGGAAGAAGCAGACCGCATCCAGCAGCTCCGGCAGCAGTTCCGGTGCCTCCTGGCGCAGGTCTTCGGCCAGTCGGTAAAGGTGGCGCCTTCCCTCCGGAAGCACTATGACAAGCCCCTCCCGGACATAGGCAGTCAGCTTTCGCCGGACCGTCTGGGAATCAAAGAGAACCTGGTAGCGGTTCTGGATTTCATCGGTAATGGCTTCCAGACTCCGGGGAACCTGGTCAGCCAGCAGGTCCATGAGAAAAAAGTGGAGCATGATATCATTGGCCGTAAAGCTTTTGGTCTTCCATGCATGGTACAAGGGGTTGGAGGCGATCCGGTTGCTGTCCAGGGTGATGAACACAGACTTTTTGTGGCCGGTGTGGTACTCCTGGCGGACATAGCCGGAGAACCAGCTTTCGATCCGGCGCCGCTCATTGTCATAGGTGCGGGCGCTTTTGTCAGTATAATCCTCCCGGGTCTTGAAGCCATAGATATAGAAATCCCGGACATAGGAGCGGATCTTCTCAAAACGTTTCACCAGTTCTTTCAGATACTCGAAACGGAAATCATCCGTGGGATCTGGAGCCTGGTAGTTTATGGCATCTTCCAAGGTTTC
>CAJTOV010000129.1:0-8989 GCA_910577765.1 uncultured Lachnospiraceae bacterium | reverse complement strand
TAGGGCAGTTCCATTTCTTCTATAAAAAATATTAGTATTGTCGGACAGTTATCTTCCGGAAGTTTCACGGGCTGTATCCAGTATAATCCAAAGGGATGGAACTTCGCAACATTTTTGAAATGATCATTGGGGTTTTTGGTTGTAATATAGTTACAGTTCACGGGGCGGGGAAAACTGGACAGAAACAGACGTCAAGCTGGCTTGTAAGACTGTTTTTGTCTTGTTTTCCGCATGGGGCGGACGCCCGATGCTTCTTGTCAGGCATAGCCGGACAAGAAGATGCCCCCCGTAAACAGTAACGTAATATATGGGCATAACACAGATACTTAGTGAATGCAGGCCACAGACAGAGGATGAACCGGGCAGTTCATAGGAAGCAGCGTAACAGCTCAGACAGGTCTGCGCGTTCACCAGATAATTATCTAAGGAGCAGCCGGAAAACAGATTCCGGTCCCGGAAAGGAGCGGCATTATGTTCGTAATTTGTGATGAGAATACCAGAGTGCCAGTGAAGGTATGGCTGGCTGACAGGGGGCAGCTGGAAAGCACCTGCCTGGAACAGGCCTGCCACCTGGCCCAGCTTCCTTTTGTACATAAATGGGCCTGCCTGATGCCGGATACCCATGCCGGGAAAGGGATGCCCATCGGCGGAGTCATCGCCACAGACGGGGTGATCATTCCCAATGCGGTGGGTGTGGACATTGGCTGCGGCATGAATTTTGTGTCCACGGATGTGAAGCTGGAGGAGATCCGGCCCGTGGTTACCGGCAACGGTACCCTGATCCAGGCCATGATCTCCGATATTATGAGAAATATTCCTGTAGGCTTCCGTTCCCACAAGGACCGGCAGACCTCGGCGGTTCTGGACCGGGCCATGGAGCGGGCGGATGTGTACCGGGAGAATCCGGCTCTGTTTCCCCTGATTGAGGACGCCTATTATCAGGTAGGAACCCTGGGAGGCGGCAACCATTTTGTGGAGCTTCAGGAAGATCAGAACGGATACCTGGGAATCATGATCCACTCGGGAAGCCGTCATTTCGGAAAGGAAATCTGTGACTGTTACCATCAGAAGGCCAGGGAACTGAACACCCGGTGGTACAGCCGGGTGCCGGATGAGTTCCGGCTGGCGTTTCTGCCGGCAGATACCCGGGAGGGCCAGGAGTACATTACCTGGATGAACCTGGCCCTGGAGTATGCTTTTGAGAACCGGGAGCGGATGATGGAGCGGGTAAAGGAAGTGGTGGAGGCCAAGGTACAGAAGTTTCTGGGCCACCCGGTGGAGTTTGCCCAGGAGATCAACTGCCACCACAACTACGCGTCCCTGGAGAACCATTACGGCAAGAATGTGTGGGTTCACCGGAAAGGCGCTACCAGGGTCCGGGAGGGAGAAGTGGCGGTGATTCCAGGGGCCATGGGCTCCTACAGCTACGTGGTCCGGGGAAAGGGAAACCCGGAGAGCTTTTGCAGCTCTTCCCACGGAGCCGGCCGGGCCTACTCCCGGAAGGGAGCCATGGGCGCCTTCACCTGCGAGCAGGTGATCACGGATCTGAAAGCCCAGGGCGTGGTCCTTGGCAAGAACAATAAGTCCGATGTGGCCGAGGAGTGCCGGTTCGCCTACAAGGACATCCGGGATGTAATGAAGAACCAGGAGGACCTGGTGGAGGCGGTGCTGGAGCTTAAGACGGTGGGGGTAGTGAAGGGATAGTACACTATTGTTGCCGCGTTGGACGCATCGGCAAATGATCCCAAAAGAAAGCCGGATATATCGTTAGCTCCACCGCTGACAGATCATACTGGAATCAGGGCATTTTTAGATAAGAGAGAAGGTACAAATGAGTAAATACACAGTGATCAATATTCTGGATATACTTGAAACAGCCGGAGGGAATGGGGTAAGGAGCATTCGCTAAGATAAGGGAACATGCGGTGAGAAACAATACATAAGCATTTCCTTACAGAACGTGCCTTCCGGGCGGCAACTACAGAGTAACCCTTCAAGGAGTATCTGAACGGTTGCACTACAGATAATTCTCTGCTGTGTCCCAGCTTCTGAGGCTGGACGGCGCCGGCTGCCATGCAGTCCGGTGTACCGCAGGAGTTATGATATAAAAAGGTTGATTTGTCGTGGGTTCGAATCCCACCGGTTGTGGAAACCGTAACTCAAGTGGTAGAGTGATCAATGAAAAGACACCTGTTAAGTGTCCCTAACTTCAGGCAAAGACGGAGGAAAGGAGTGCTCCAGGCAATTGCCGGCAGAAAGCGGCCCTGCGCCTACAGATATTCCAGAGGGCGTGCAGATCCCACGTTCCGGACAGATCCGGGGCAACAGATGTCCCCGGCAGGTTCCCCTGATTCGGCCCGACCCGGTCCGAATCAGGAAGGAGCCATGCCCGGACAGAAAGCTTCGGACAATCTGGAAAACCGGATCTGCACAAATCCTGGAAGCTGTCGGCCCGCCAGCTTTTCTGCGGAGTACTTCCTGGAATCTGTCGTTACGGCTCTGACGCCGGCGGAATAGACTTTTGTAACCGTTCAGGGTTCTGTCTGGGCTGTTACGGATTTTCTGATACGCCGGGCCGTGGCAGAGCGCAGAGCCGCAACGACAGCTCCCAGGAGCCATTTCCGAAAAAAGGAGGACGAAGACCATGAAATACATTTTAAACCAGAACCAGTGCGGATTTCTCATGAAGAATGGATGCTTCGTGAAGACTTTATACCAGGGAACCTACCAGTATCTGAAAGCTCTGGGCTATGAGGTGGTGGTGGAAGAGATGGAGGGGCTGGTAGGATTCCAGAAGGTCCCCAGGGAAGTGCTGCTGAAGGACGAGGCATTTGCCAGCCAGGTGCTGGAGGCCAGGGTGCCGGAAGGCTTCTTAGGGGTTCTCCGGGAGAACGGCGTGGTGAAGAAGGTGGGAACCGAGCCCCTGACCCTTTACTGGAACCACTGGGGCCGCTATAGCTTCGAGCTTCTGGATATGCGGTCCCCGGAAATGGACGAGGCCGTGACCCGTTCCTGCCTGGCCCAGATTCCGCTGAAATACTACAAGAAGATCGAGATCCAGCCGGGAGAGTCCGGGCTTTTATACTATGACTGGCGTCTGGTCAAAGAGCTGGAGCCGGGTACCTACTACTACTGGACCTTTGGGGCCGATGTGGTGGGCCGGATCGTGGACTTAAAGACTAAGACCCTGGAAGTCAACGGCCAGGAGATCCTGACCGCTGACCGGATCGGAATCCGCTTAAACCTGATCTGCACCTACCGGGTGGTGGACCCGAAGCGGATGGTGGAGACCATCCGGCAGCTTGAGAACCAGCTCTATGGCTGTGTCCAGCTTATTATCCGGGAGTATGTAGGCCGCTTCCGTCTGGATGAGCTGCTGGAGCAGAAGGAGGAAATCTCCGGGTACATACATGGGCGCCTGAAAGAGGTCCAGGAAGAGTACTGTGTGGAATTTTTGAATTCCGGAATCAAGGATATCATCCTGCCGGGGGAAATCCGGGATATTATGAACACGGTGCTGGTGGCAGAGCGCAGGGCCCAGGCCAATGTGATCACCCGGAGGGAGGAAGTGGCTTCCACCCGTTCCCTGTTAAACACGGCCAGGCTCATGGATGAGAACAAGACCCTCTACAAGCTCAAGGAGCTGGAGTGCTTAGAGCGGATCTGCGCCCAGGTGGGCAGCATCAATGTGGCTGGCGGCGGCGCCCTCTTAGAGCAGTTGAAAGCGCTGATGGGGAAGGCGGAAGGGGCGTAAGCTAAGTCCGCTTTACACCCTCCGGAATTCCTCCCCCAGCAGCCGGATCAGCTTCTGGGTGCATGTCAGCCAGTTTCCGATGCCAGGCATCTGACTGGGGGCCAATACCCGGTTTACTGGATTACCCCATTGGCATCCGCCCACCGTCCGTTGGGGGTATTGCGGCCGCGCCAGAGGATTCCGGAGCTGGGGTCTAAGTAGTAGGTTCTGCCGTCTACATTCTGGTAGCCGGTCCGCATGGCGCCCCGGGTGCCGTCAGAAACCGGGTTAAAGTAGTAGTAGGCGCCGGAGATATTCTGCCACCCGGTCTTCATGGCGCCTTTTGTGCCGTCGGAGACCGGATTTAAGTAGAACCAGTTATTGTCCACGTAGATGAATCCGGTGCGCATGTAGCTGTTGTAATCCAGGTAGAACCAGTTGTTGTCCACATAGAGCCAGGTGCTGCGGGCCAGGCCGCCGTCGGACATCCGGTAGACCCAGCCGTTCTGGTCCTGGACCCACCCGGCCTGGGAGGGGGAAGGACCGGAACCGGTGGAGCCGGGAACATTGCCGGTGTAGACATAATTCTCGGCAATGGAGCATTCTTCGGACTTGTCGGTCCAGGGGCCCTTTTTACTGTCCGAGGTGCAGATGCCCCGCACTTTGAACATATATTCACCGGCTTTGGACATAAAGGGGTAAAAATTATAGTGGTTGCTGCCGGTGGTCACCGTGGTCACCAGGGAGCTGCCCCGGTACAGACGGACTTCGTAGCGGTCTGCGTCAAGAACCTCCTCCCATTCCGCTTCCGTGCCCTCCCAGTAATAGTCATCCACCTCCCCCAGGGGGCCGGTGACTTTCTTTAATTTCAGCTGTACCAGAAGACTGCTGCCGCTGTCCTGGGTTTTTTTGGATTTCAGCTGGCTGCCGGAGCCGGAGGGGGTCACTTTGGTGGATGAGGTGAACCGGTATTTCTCCGGCTCCCTGACAGACAGTTCCAGCTGGATCACGGGAATCTCCCCACGAATCCACACACTGTCCTCCGGGTCATAATAGGCGGCAGGCTCTGAGATTTCCACCCGCTCATCCGAGACGGTGACCGTGACATTTCCGGTGTCCTGACCTGCTTCCGGTTTGGGATCGCAGGTGACGGTCAGTTTGAGACTGGTGATGGTTTCTTTTTTGGGAGCCGCGTTGGCAGGCAGACACAGTGCCAGAACCAGGCATAGGGGTATCAGGACTGCTGCCGTCTTTTTCAGATGATATCTCATAACAACATCTCCTTACGTTTGGGTAATAACATGTTACCAAAAGAATAAACCCTGGAACGGTTCCAGGGTCAAGAGATGGTGATGTTTTGTAAGAAATCGTAGGGTTTGTGTAACATTTATTCATATAAGATTACCGCGGTGATCAGCATATCTTCCTTGCCGGTGTTCTCAATCCCATGCCAGTCTCCTGGCTGCATGCTTCCGGTCTGGCCTGCGTGGATGGGCTGGCTTTCGCCGTTTAATGTAAAGATCCCTTCCCCTTTCAGCACATAGTAGATTTCCATGTTGCCTACATGCTGGTGGTTTCCGATGGAGCTGCCCGGATGAAGCACCACAGAGATAAAGGCCTCTGCCCGGCCACCCAGGGCCTCCTTGTCCATGGCAATGTGAAGCTCTCCGGTGCCCTTGCCGCCCATGCGGTTTTCAAAGGGAATGATTTTTTCTGTGTAGATCATGGTATTCCTCCTGGTATAAGAATGAATTTTTGACGGGTGTCTGTTACTATCATACAAAAGATGGCGGCGGAAATCAATACATTCCACATCGGGAGGCATCTTCTTGTCCGGTATAGACGGACAAGAAGATGCCTCCCACGTAAACAGTAACCATTGAAAAAGCAAGATTCATGAAAAACAGGCTTGCATGCTCTGGTATACTATGTAATAGTGTAAGGCGGCCGGAATGGCAATATGCCGGCAGTACATGCAAAAGGAAGGAGGAACCATCCTTGACTGGACAGATTCGGAATGTAATGGAAGCCATCTGTTTTATTGAAGATAATCTGGAAGAGAACCTGGACCTGGAAACCGTGGCCAGGGCGGTCAATTATTCCAAATATCACCTGCACCGTATGTTTACACAGACCGTGGGTCTGACACTTCACGACTATATCATACGGCGCCGTCTTACGGAAGCAGCCAGACTGCTGATCTTTTCGGACAGGCCGATTCTGGAGATTGCTCTGGCAGCCGGGTATGAAAGCCAGCAGGCATTTACGGATATTTTTAAAGCCATGTATAAGAAATCTCCCAACCAGTACCGGGAGGCAGAAGCCTTTTATCCGTTACAGCTGCGGTATATTTTGAAGGAAAATCCCGGAGATTTCCGGGAGAAGCCGGGCTGGCAGCAGAAAATTGCCTATGGAACAGAGGGGGATATTCCGGCATGGATGGAGCTGGTCCGTCTGGTAGTGGATGGCTTTCCTTATCTGGATGAGGCGGACTATCTGGAAAAGCTGCGGGACGCTGTCCGCACCGGACAGGCCCTGGTCTTAAAGGACGGGGATACGGCAGTGGGAGCCATGATGTTTAACCGGGAGACAGGCAGCATTGATTTCCTTGGCATTCATCCCCAGTACCAGAAGCAGGAGATTGCCAGGGCATTTTGCAGGAAGGCACTGTATGAGCTTTCCCGGACGGGAGCCGTGACTGTCACAACCTTCCGGGAGGGAGACCGGGCCGATACCGGTTACCGCCGGATGTTAAAGGAAATGGGGTTTGCCGAGACAGAGCTGCTGGTGGAATTTGGTTATCCGACCCAGCGGATGATACTTCACAAGAATACGGACACATCGGGAGGAACCGGGAAATGAACCAGAATCAGGCATACAAGACAGAAAATCCCCTGGCAAAAGAGTTTAACCTGGTATCCCTGCTGGGGTTTGCGCTGCCAACCATGGTGATGATGCTGTTCATGGGACTTTACACCATCACCGATACCATTTTTGTATCCCGGTTTGTGAACACGGATGCACTGTCTGCCCTCAATATTGTCTGTCCGGTGGTGAATCTGATGGTAGGATTCGGGACCATGCTTGCCACCGGAGGCAGTGCCATTGTGGCCCGGAAAATGGGGGCGGGCCAGAGTCTGCGGGCATCCCGGGATTTCACCCTGATCATCAGTGCAGGAGTATGCTTCGGGCTGGCGGTGGCAGGCCTGGGAACCTTGTTTCTGAATCCGCTGGTCCGGGGGCTTGGGGCAGGCAGGCGGATGTTTCCCTACTGCCGGGAGTATCTTTCGGTCCTGCTTTTGTTTGCCCCGGCAGGTATTCTTCAGGTGCTGTTCCAGAATCTTATGGTAACTGCCGGACGTCCCGGAATGGGGATGGTGCTGGGGATCAGTGCCGGACTGGTGAACATTCTGGCAGACTATGTATTTATGGTGCTGTTTCCCCTGGGAATCCGTGGGGCAGCCCTGGGTACGGGGACTGGCTATCTGGTCCCGGCAGTGGCAGGGCTTCTGTTCTTTGCAGTGGGAGGAGGCAGCCTCCGGTTCCGGAAACCGGTTCTGGACATTGGCCTGCTGGTCAGAAGCTGTTCCAACGGCTGTTCGGAGATGGTCAGCCAGACCGCCGCGGCGGTGACCACCTTCCTGTTCAACCGGACCATGATGAAGCTTTTGGGGGAGGATGGAGTAGCTGCCATCACTATCATTATTTACACACAGTTTCTCCTGACCACCCTGCATATCGGCTTTTCCATGGGGGTGGCCCCGGTGTTCAGCTTTCATTATGGAAAGCAGGACCGGCTCCGGTTAAGGAAGCTGTTTTCCATGTGCATCCGGTTTGTGTCGGCGGCATCGGTTCTGGTCTTTGCGGCAGCTCTGGTACTTGGGGCGCCTCTGGTGGAGCTTTTTTCACCAAAAGGAACCCGGGTCTATGAGATCGGAAGCCAGGGCTTTCGGATCTTTTCCTGGAGCTTTCTGCTCTGTGGACTGAATATCTTTACCTCCGCCGTATTCACGGCTCTGTCCGACGGAAAACGGTCTGCGGTGCTGTCATTTCTGCGGACTTTTGGACTGATCCTGGTACTTCTGCTGTTTTTGCCTGAATTTCTGGGAGTTACCGGCGTGTGGCTGGCCGTTCCGGTGGCGGAGCTGGTGACCGGGGTGGTGGCGGTGGGATTGTGGAGGGGGATCTGGAAGTGAAAAAAAGATTGCAGGCCTCCCCGGCTTATTATATAATAAAGACAAGAAGATTCCCTGCATAGGAGGAAGCATGACAAATATAGAAAAAATACTTTTAGAACAATTTCAGCCGGTTACCATTCAGGACGACCTGATGTTCGGCACGGTGATGGGGGACCCGGAATGCTGTAAGCCGTTTCTGGAGACCATCCTTGGGACAAAGATCCAGAAGATTGAGTATCCGGAGAGGCAGAAATCCATCGCCCTGGGGGTCCATGCCAAGTCGATCCGGATGGATGTGTACATTGAGGACGAAGAGCACACGGTCTATGACGTAGAGATGCAGACGGGAAGGAACAGGAACCTGCCGAGACGTTCCAGGTATTATCAGGGAATGATTGATCTGAACATCCTTGCAAAAGGGGAGGATTATGTCAATCTCAAAAAAAGCCTGGTGATCTTCGTCTGTACCTTTGATCCCTTCGGCCACGACGAGTACATTTACCGCTGCGGAGAATACTACCAGTTAAGCGACGGCTCATACCAGCCATTGGGAGATGATGCCTGGAAGATTTTCGTCAATGCCGACGGACATAAGGGAAATGTCAGCGATGAGTTTAAGGCCCTGATGCGTTACATCATGAAGGGGGAAGCGGAAGACTCTTATACCCGGACACTGGAAAAGAAGGTGATGACTATCAATAACAATGACGATTGGAAGGTGAGTTATATGACGTGGGCAATTAAACTGGCGGATGAAAGGCGGGAAGCACGCCAGGAAGGCCGCGAGGAAGGCCGCCAGGAAGGCCGCCAGGAAGGCCGCCAGGAAGGCCGCCAGGAAGGCTACAATGAATTATTGAGAAATCTGGTCCAGGCAGGCGATCTTTCGCCTGAAAAAGCAGCACAATATGCCGGAGCAGCCTGTCAACAGTTCCTGGAACACGGAAAGTAATTTGTGTAACAGTTCAGATGGGCGGCTTCTTGTCCCCGACGCTTTCCGGGGGCAAGAAGATGCCCCGTCTGAACCAATGTCATTTAGATAACTTTATCATTGCAGGTTTCCTGGACGCAGCAGGCATTT
>CAJTOV010000128.1 GCA_910577765.1 uncultured Lachnospiraceae bacterium | reverse complement strand
GCTGACACGAATATCAAGCACTATTTACTTCGGGATTAATGCAACGATGTACTGGATGGAGCGAAAGGATAAGTGAAAATGAAAAATTTCAAACGGGCAAAGAACGGAAGAATCATTTTTACCAAGGAAATGAAAAAGGATTACACGATTCTTGTCCCAGATATGCTTCCGATTCATTTTGAGATATTGAAATATGTGTTTGTCAATGAAGGCTACAAGATGGAGCTTCTGCGTACCGCCAGGCCGGAGATCAAGCAGCTTGGGCTGCGGTATGTGCACAATGACACCTGCTATCCGGCCCTGCTGGTCATCGGCCAGTTTCTGGATGCCCTGGAAAGCGGCAAGTACGATGTGGATAAGACGGCCCTGATGATTATGCAGTCCGGCGGCGGCTGCCGTGCCTCCAACTACATCCATCTGCTGCGGCGGGCCCTGGAGAAGGCAGGATATTCCCAGGTGCCGGTGATCTCCTTCAATCTGTCGGGCATGGAGTACAACAGCGGCTTTGTCATGACCCTTCCCATTATCCGCCGGTGCGCGGCCGGGGTCATCTACGGGGACCTGCTGATGCTGCTCAGCAACCAGACCAGGGCCTATGAGGTCAACAAGGGGGATACGGTGGGACTGATCGGACACTGGGTTCACCAGATCACGGAGCAGTTCCAGGCAGGAAAAGGATTTGGCTTTCAGGAAATGACCGCCAACTTTGACCGGATTCTGGCTTCCTTTGCCTCCATTCCCATGAACCGGGTGGCCAAGGTCAAGGTGGGGATCGTGGGAGAAATCTATGTAAAATATGCCAGCTTTGCCAACAACAACCTGGAGGAGTTTCTGGCAGAACAGGGCTGTGAGGTGATGGTGCCCGGGCTTTTGGGCTTTCTTATGTTCAAGGTGGATGCCAGAATCCAGGATGTGAAGATCTATGGTGGCAGCAAGGTGAAGAAGTTCATTGCCACCACCCTGCTGGATTATTTTAAGAAGGTGGAGAAAGCCTTTATGGAGTGTGTGGACCGGTATCCGGTATTCACCCAGCTTTCTGCCTACGAGGACACCAAGCCGCTGGTGGAAGGTCTGATCAGTGTGGGAAACCGCATGGGGGAAGGATGGTTTCTGCCGGCGGAGATGATTGAGCTGGTAAAGCACGGCTACTCCAATATTGTGTGTACCCAGCCCTTTGGCTGCCTGCCTACCCATGTATGCGGCAAGGGCATGGTGCATAAAATAAAAGAAATGTACCCCAAGGCCAACATTGTCCCCATTGACTACGATCCGGGCGCGACCCGGGTCAACCAGGAGAACCGGATCAAGCTGATGCTTTCCGTGGCCAGGGAGGCCATGGAAGGCAACGGGGAAGGGGAGAATCCTTCTCCGGCCATCGGGTAAGGAAAGGGCAGGCAAGCAGAATATGAGAATCATTGACGGGCATCTGCATTTTGTGTATAAGGACCCCTATTTCGACGGGATCGCCGGAAATGCGGGCCATGAAAACTCCCTGGAACATCTGCGGTCCGAGTATGACCGGCTGGGGATTGTAGGCGGTATGGTCATGGGAAACCGGGGCCTGGAGCCGGAGCGGCATAAGTACCCGGAGTGGCTGAAATACTGTATCGGGCTGGACCGTTCCTATTTAAGCAGCCACGATGTCCAGGGGTCCCTGGACCTTCTGGAATACCATTTAAAGCAGGACCAGTGCGGGGGAATCAAGCTGTATCCGGGATACAATCCGGTCTATGTGACCGACGCCGTGTATGAGCCGGTCTATGAGCTGGCGGCGGCTTATGACAAGCCGGTGGCCGTCCATATGGGAGAGACTGCGGGCCCCAGTGCCTATTTAAAATATGCCCATCCCCTGACCCTGGACGAAGCGGCGGTAAAGCACCCCAGGGTCCGGTTTGTCATGTGCCATTTCGGCAATCCCTGGCTTAACGACGGGGCAGCCGTTATCAGCAAGAATCCCAATGTGTCCGCGGATCTGTCGGGGCTTCTGGAGGGGCAGATTGACGTGGATGCCTTTGTGGAGGAGAAGCGGGGATACGTGGAGGCCCTGAAAACCTGGCTGAGGTATCTGGGCTACAGCCGGATCATGTTCGGTACGGACTGGCCCCTGGTGAATCTGGAGCAGTATATCCGGTTTGTGGAATACCTGGTGCCGGAAAAGTACCAGGAGGCAGTGTTCGGCGGCAACGCGGCAGAGCTGTACGGGTTTTGCAAAGTATGGGATATGGGCGGATTCCAGGCGGTATGAAGAAGGTCCGGCACAGCCGGGCAGGAAGATTGTGGCGAATCGTAGGGTGGGGAAGGAGCAGCCGGATATGGTGACCATGAACCGGAATGACCCCTGCTGGTGCGGCAGCGGGCAGAAGTATAAGAAGTGCCATTACGAATTTGACCGGAGACTGGCCATGTACCGGCTTAAGGGATGTAAGATTCCTTCCCGGAACCTGATTAAGACTCCGGCCCAGATGGAGAAGATCCGGGAAAGCGCCAGGATCAATGTGGCGGTGCTGGATTATGTGGCGGCCCGCATCGGCGCCGGTGTGACTACGGAGCAGGTTGACCGCTGGGTCTATGAGGAGACCACCCGGCGCGGTGGTATCCCGGCACCGCTGAATTTCCAGGGCTTTCCCAAAAGTGTCTGCACCTCCTTAAATGACCAGGTGTGCCATGGGATTCCGTCTCCGGATGTGGTGCTTAAGGAAGGGGATATTGTCAATGTGGACGTGTCCACGGTGCTGGACGGGTACTATTCCGATTCCTCCCGGATGTTCTGCATCGGGACGGTGAGCCCGGAGAAGGAAAAGCTGGTGAAGGTGGCCAGGGAGTGTATGGAGCTGGGCCTTCAGGCAGTGAAGCCCTGGGGATTTCTGGGGGATGTGGGCCAGGCGGTCAATGACCATGCTAGAAGGAACGGATTCCAGGTGGTACAGAACATCGGAGGCCACGGGGTGGGCCTGGCCTTCCACGAGGAGCCTTTTGTCAGCTATGTGGCCCGCCGGGGCACCGGGATGATCATGGCTCCGGGACTGTGCTTTACCATTGAGCCTATGGTCAATATGGGAACCTGGGAGAACCAGGTGGAGGAAGATAACGGATGGACCGTCCATACCAGGGACGGTCTGCCTTCGGCCCAGTGGGAGATCCAGGTGCTGGTGACAGAGACCGGGTACGAGGTGATTGCCTGGTAACAGATATGGAAGGATAAGGATATGGAACGCTGGGATATCTATGACAAAAACAAACAGAGAACAGGACGGACCATGGCCCGCAACGACTGGTGCCTGAAGGATGACGAGTACCATCTGACGGTTCTGGGGGTAGTAGCCAGGCCGGACAAACGGTTTCTGATCACAAAGAGGGTCATGACCAAGCACTGGGCCCCGGGCTGGTGGGAGGTATCCGGAGGCGCGGTGCTGGCCGGGGAGGATTCGGCAGATGCGGTGGTCCGGGAGGTGCGGGAAGAGACCGGCATCGATGTGTCCGGGGCGGAGGGCGGGTATCTGTTCACCTACCACCGGGAAAATCCAGGCACCGGGGACAATTATTTTGTGGATGTGTACCGGTTTGTGCTGGATTTTTCGGAAGCCGATGTCCGGCCCCAGAAGGAGGAGACCGACGGCTTTCAGCTGGCCACCCTGGAGGAGATCCGCAGCCTGGCGGAGCAGGGGATCTTTCTGCATTATGACAGTATCCGCCAGGCCTTTGAAATGGATGTTTTGGGATAATCCGTATCAAAGCAGCTTTTCCTGTAAATACTAGAGCGTGTCTGGAACCTGATTTCCGGATACGCTCTGATTTCGGGGGGCATCTTCTTGTCCGGCTATGCCGGACAAGAAGCATCGGGCGTCCGCCCGATGTGGAAAACTGGACAAAAACAGTCTTACAAGCCAGCTTGACGTCTGTTTTTGTCCAGTTTTCCCCGCCCCGTGAACTGTAACATAAAAAGTATGAATCATGTGGAGACCGGTCCGGAGGCCGGAGCCGGGAAGGGACAGAGATATCCCGGGTCCGGCGGTATCCGGGCGGCAGTCTGCCCATGGGAAGGGAAAGCTATGGATTATTTGGAGATTGAGAAGGTAACCGGCCGGGAGATCCTGGATTCCAGGGGAAATCCCACTGTGGAGGCGGAGGTGCATCTGGCAGACGGGACAGTGGGGCGGGGGGCAGCGCCCAGCGGGGCATCCACCGGGGAGTTTGAGGCCCTGGAGCTGCGGGACGGGGACAAAAGCCGTTTCGGCGGAAAGGGAGTCCGGAAGGCAGTGGACAATATCAACACGGTGATCCGGAAAGCCGTTTCCGGTCTGGACGCATCGGACCTTTACGGGGTGGACCGGGCCATGATTCTGGCAGACGGCACACCGGACAAGTCAGGGCTGGGAGCCAATGCAATCCTGGCCGTGTCCATTGCCAGTGCACGGGCAGCGGCAGCGGCTCTGGGAATCCCTCTGTACCGGTTTCTGGGAGGCGCCGGCGCCAACCGTATGCCGGTTCCAATGATGAATATCTTAAACGGAGGCGCCCACGCAGCCAACAATGTAGATGTCCAGGAATTCATGATCATGCCCGTAGGGGCGGAAAGCTTCGGAGAGGGGCTGCGCTGGTGTGCAGAGGTATTTCACGGGCTGGCAGGCCTTTTGAAGGATCTGGGGCTGGCAACCTCTGTGGGAGACGAAGGGGGCTTTGCACCGGACCTGTCCGGGGATGAGGAAGCCATCCGGTGCATTCTGGAAGCCGTGAAACGGGCCGGATATGAGCCGGGAAGGGATTTTGTCCTGGCCATGGATGCAGCCTCCAGTGAGTGGAAGAGCGGGAAAAAGGGGGAGTATGTGCTGCCTAAAAGCGGGAAACATTATACCTCCGCAGAGCTTGTGGCCCACTGGAAGGAGCTGTGTGAACGGTATCCGGTCCGTTCCATTGAGGACGGCCTGGACGAGGAGGACTGGGAAGGCTGGCAGCTTTTGACCCGGGAGCTGGGAGGAAAGGTGCAGCTTGTGGGAGACGATCTTTTTGTAACCAACACGGAACGTCTGGCCAAAGGCATATCCTGCCGCTGCGGCAATTCCATCCTGATCAAGTTAAACCAGATCGGGTCAGTGTCAGAGACCCTGGAGGCCATAAAGCTGGCCCACCGGTCCGGGTACACGGCAGTGGTATCCCACCGGTCCGGGGAGACCGAGGACACCACCATCGCAGACCTGGCCGTAGCCCTCAATGCAGGGCAGATCAAGACAGGCGCCCCAAGCCGCAGCGAGCGGGTGGCCAAATACAACCAGCTTCTGCGGATTGAGGAGGAGCTGGGAGCAGGAGCCGTGTACCCGGGGATGGGAGCATTTCATAGCTGACTGATACAGAGATTTAGGCGCAGGGCTGGTCCCTGGGCCTTTTTCCGTGGTTTTATGAAAAAATAGGTTGCAATACCCAAAAAATCCATGCATAATAGAGCTTATTGGACATGGAAGAAAAGAGGATAAGTGTTATGGGTATGATTTCCGTGCTGTCCAGGGCAGCCTGTTTTATTGCAATTATTTTTCTGGGATATTTTTTGAGAAGAGCCGGGTTCTTTAAGGCAGATGACTTTCAGGTAATCTCCAGGATTGTACTGAAGCTTACCTTGCCTGCGGCTATTGTATACAGCTTTGCGGATAAGGTAATTGATCCGTCCATGCTGGTGTTAACCCTTCTGGGCTTTTTGGGAGGCGTGGTATATATTGTCACGGCGTTTCTCATGAATATGGGCAGGGACAGGGAAAAGAAAGCCTTTGAAATCATAAATCTGTCCGGTTATAATATAGGAAACTTCACCCTGCCCTTTGTGCAGAATTTTCTGGGGCCCACAGGGGTAGTGGTGACCAGTCTGTTTGATTCCGGCAATGCCATCATCTGTCTGGGAGGAGCATACAGTCTGGCCACCATCGTCAAGGGGGAAGGAAAAGGTATCCCCATTGGCCGCATGGTCCGGACCCTTGTAAAATCGGTTCCCTTTGACGCCTATCTGGTGATGACCATCCTTTGTCTGCTGGGAATCCGCCTGCCGCAGCAGGTGGTCATGTTCTCGGAAATCATTGCAGGCGGCAATGCGTTTATGGCCATGCTGATGATTGGAGTAGGCTTTCAGCTGTCCGGTGACCGGGAGCAGATCGGCACGATTGTCCGGATACTGGCAGTGCGGTACGGAATTGCCGCCTTGCTGTCCGCTGTCTTCTTTTTCCTGCTGCCCCTTCCTCTGGAATACCGGCAGCCCCTGGCGGTCCTGGCCTTTGCGCCCTTATCATCGGCTGCCCCGGCATTTACAGAGGAACTGAAAAGCGACACTGGTCTGGCCAGCGCCGTAAACTCCATATCCATCATAATCAGCATTTGCTGTATTGTGGCAGCGGTCTCCCTGGTGTTATAAGGTTCACCAGGCCAAGGGGACGTGTGGGGTACCGCATGTGCGGCAGACAGGGACAGACAGAACCGTGCAAAAAGGAGTCAGATATGATTGATCTTCACGGGGATATTTCCATCCCCTTTTTAAAGAAGAGCCGTTTCACCGGCAGTTACCGCGGGATGCGCTACCAGCTTCAGAAGCAGGAAAAGGTGGTGCAGGAGGCTGGGGAGGAGCCGGAGAAGACAGAGACCGTGCTGCGGGCAGTGGTCTGGCCGGAGCCTCTGGCTTACGACCGCACGCCGGAAGAGAAGAAGCACAGCCGGGATTTCCCGTTTGAGACCGAGGGAATCTGGCAGGCTGTAGCCTGGCTCAATGAGGAGCATGAGGCGGGACATTTTTAATATGGGTCCCAACCGCTATTAAATAAGGGCAGGAGGATAAAAATATGAACATAAAACAGGTGACAGGAATTTATTTTAGTCCTACTGGACATTCTAAAAAGGCAGTGCGGGCCATTGTGTCCCGGATCGGGGGGAATACCGGGTATGTGGACCTGACCGGTCCGGGCCGTCGTCCCGATTATCATTTCCATGAGAATGAGGTGGCGGTTGTAGGAGTGCCGGTCTATGGCGGAAGGCTGCCGGAGACTGCTGTGGAGCGTTTGCAGAAGCTTCACGGGAACCAGACCCCGGTGGTTCTGGTGGTTACATACGGAAACCGGGATTATGATGATGCCCTGCTGGAGCTTAAGGAGGTTCTGGTGGCCCGGGGCTTCCGTCCCCTGTCGGCAGCGGCTGTGGTGGCGGAGCACAATATTGCGCCCTGCTTTGCCGCAGGACGTCCGGACGGGGCAGACGGAAAGAAGCTCCGCAGATTTGCGGACCAGACTGCCAGGAAGCTTCGGGAGGTTTCCTCCAACTATGCCCTGGGAGAGCTGTCTGTAAAGGGAAAGCACCCGTATAAGGAATTTCACGGTGCCCGTCTGAAAATCCGGGTAAGCAGCTCCTGCAGCAATTGCGGGGCCTGCATCCGCAAATGTCCGGTCCAGGCCATTTCACGGACGGATTCCAGGGTTATGGACGAGGAGCGCTGTATCAGCTGTATGCGGTGTATCTATGTCTGTCCCAGCCATAGCCGGAGTATCAGCCGCCTGATGCTGCTTGCAGTAAAGCATAAGCTGAAAAAGGAGTGCAGCGGAAGGAAGGAGCCGGAGTTTATTTTGTGATGTTCCAGTCTGGTGGAGGAGAAGACCGATGGTAGTTCGCAAACATTTTTATTTTTCCGGAAGAGTGCAGGGGGTGGGCTTCCGTTTCCAGGCGTGTATGCTTGCCCGTTCCCTGAATCTGACCGGGTATGTGCAGAATCTGTGGGACGGACGGGTGGAGATGGAAGCCCAGGGCGAGGAAACGCTGGTGTGGGACCTGGTCAGTGCACTCCACCGGCAGCCTTATATTTCCATTGAGGATATGGATGTGGAGGACAGAAGCCTGAAACAGGATAAGGGGTTTCAGATGGCAAACTGAATGGCAGTACTGGTAACAACAAGGCCTTTGGGGCATAACATATAGAAGGGCGGGATGGCCCGCATGCAAAGGAGAGTGATAGAATCGTTGAGTGAGGAGCTGGTTGATATTATCATAGGGATTCTGATTCCGTTTGCAGGGACTACACTGGGTGCGGCCAGTGTCTTTCTGGTGAAGCGTGCCATTAGACCAGGGGTCCAGAAGGCCCTTCTGGGATTTGCGTCAGGAGTGATGGTGGCGGCATCGGTCTGGTCCCTTCTGATTCCGGCCATGGAGATGTCGGAGAACCTGGGACGGCTGGCATTTCTGCCTGCGGCTGCCGGACTGGCAGCCGGAGTGGGGTTTCTGCTTCTGATGGATAAGATTATTCCGCACCTGCATATGGGAAGCGACCAGCCGGAGGGTGTCAAGACGCGGCTTACCCGCACGGCCATGCTGGTGCTTGCGGTGACCCTGCACAACTTTCCCGAGGGAATGGCTGTGGGGGTGGTGTTTGCCGGAATTCTCATGGGGGAATCCAGTGTATCCATGGCAGGAGCCTATGCCCTGGCCCTGGGGATTGCCATCCAGAATTTTCCGGAGGGGGCCATTATCTCCCTGCCCTTGCGGAGTGAAGGGGCCTCCAGAAAGCGTGCGTTTCTTATGGGAACCTTGTCCGGGGTGGTGGAGCCGGTGGGGGCTTTGCTGACCATACTGCTTGCCAGGATTGTTACCCCGGTGCTGCCTCTTATGCTGGCGTTTGCTGCCGGGGCCATGCTTTTTGTGGTGGTGGAGGAACTGATTCCCGAATCTGCCCAGGGAGAGCATTCGGATATGGGGACAATCGGGTTTGCCGTGGGATTTATCGTGATGATGTGTCTGGATGTGGCGCTGGGGTGAGAGGCAGATGCCCCTCCCGCGAACTGTAACTGTTTATAGGGTATTTTTTGAAAATTAGGCATTTGACTTGTCATGTGCCTGATTTTTTTTTATAATAGAGTCAGGAAATGGGGGGGACAGTTTATGGGTATGTATGCGTTTCAGTTGTATCAGGCACTTCATCCGGAAGATGTGGATGCCACCGAGGCGGACATTGGGGATGTGACAATCCATAATGTATTTACCGACCAGGAGTACAATGATCTGGGGATGACTGTCCGGGGAAAGGTGCTTGTGATGCTGGAAGCCCAGACAAGCTGGACTATGAATATCATCGTGCGCATCCTGCTTTATTTGGCACATATATGGAACGAATATATCGAATCAACGAACCAGAACCGGTATGGAAGCAAAAAGCTGGAGCTTCCCAGGCCGGAGCTCTACATGATCTACACAGGAAGCCGGAAAAGTCGGCCAAAGTGGCTGAAGCTTTCTGATGAGTTCTTTGATGGAAACCGGGATTTCCTGGAAGCGAAGGTCCGTGTGCTTTACGGAGAGGGAAAGAGCGATATCATTAGCCAGTATGTGGATTTTACCAACGTATATAATGAGCAGGTGCGGCTGTATGGCAGAACGCGGGAAGCGGTGCTGGAGACAATACGGATCTGTAAAGACAGAAATGTGTTGAAAGAATACCTGGAGAACCGTGAAAAGGAGGTTATCAGTATTATGATGGGGTTATTTGACCAGAAAAAGGCGGTGGAACAGTACGGTTATGAGAAAATGAAGGAAGGAGAGACCCGGGGGGAGGCCAGAGGAGCGGCCATGGGGGAAATGAAAAAGGCCAGGGAAACGGCATTAAATATGCAGAAAGAGGGCTTTTCGGACAGCATGATCGCCAAAATTCTGAATGTGGGGCAGGAGCTGGTGCAGCAATGGCTTTCCGGCGGGGATACGGTCAGGCCGTAGGGAATCTCATTGTGCCTGATTGTGTGAGACCGGAAAGTACATTTTATAAAGGATAAGGAGAACGTTATGACACAGAAAGAAGTGCTGGAGCAGGCCAGGACCTGCCTTGGAAACTATTGTAAAGGATGTCAGGTCTGCAACGGACGGGCGTGCCGGAACCAGATCCCTGGGCCGGGTGCCAAGGGGGTGGGGGATACGGCCATCCGCAACTATGACAAGTGGAAGGAAATCCGTGTCCAGATGGATACGTTGTGTGAGAACCAGCCGGTGGATACCACCTGCCGTGTGTTTGGAAGGGAATTTGCTTATCCGTTTTTTGCCGGCCCGGTAGGGGCGGTGAACCTGCATTATGGGGAAAAATATAAAGATGCGGCTTACAATGATATTCTGGTGTCTGCCTGCGCGGAGGCCGGGATCGCTGCCTTTACCGGTGACGGGACCAATCCGGAGGTTATGGAGGCTGCCACAGAGGCCATCCGCCGGTCCGGGGGTGTGGGAGTTCCCACAGTCAAGCCATGGAGCGGGGCTGTGGTCCGTGAAAAGATGGAGCTGGTACGGGGCTGCGGGGCATTTGCGGCAGCCATGGATATTGATGCTGCGGGCCTGCCGTTCCTTAAGAATATGACCCCTCCGGCAGGCAGCAAGACCACAGCGGAGCTGGCAGAGATCATCCGGTCCGCCGGCGTTCCCTTTATTGTAAAGGGAATCATGACCGTGAAGGGGGCGCTGAAAGCGCGGGATGCCGGTGCCGCGGCCATTGTGGTGTCCAATCATGGTGGAAGGGTTCTGGACCAGTGTCCGGCTACGGCAGAGGTGCTGCCGGAGATCGCAGAGGCGGTGGGAGATTCCATGACCGTGCTGGTGGACGGGGGAATCCGCTGCGGAACCGATATCTTCAAGGCCCTGGCCCTGGGGGCAGACGGCGTCCTGATCTGCCGTCCCTTTGTTACCGCGGTCTATGGCGGGGAAAAGGAAGGCGTGGCAGAGCTGGTAGGGCGCCTGGGAGCGGAACTGAAAGATACCATGGCCATGTGCGGGGCACATTCCCTGGGAGAGATTACCAGGGAGATGGTCTGGCGGGGGTGAGTGGGAGTACGCCATGCATCTTCTTACCCGGCTATGCCGGACAAGAGGCATCGGGCGTCCGCCCGATG
>CAJTOV010000127.1 GCA_910577765.1 uncultured Lachnospiraceae bacterium | reverse complement strand
TATAAACGTGTCGCCCATTCACTACAAACAAACAACCAGAGGAAGGGTAGGAAAAACATATTGACTTCACCCTGACAAAATGCTACGATAGGAATACAAGAAGAACATAGACCACATCCTCCTTTCTCTGGTGTTTGCACACCTGCGGCACGAACCTAAACTGCTTTAAGTCCGTCCCGAAGGTGCGCATTCTCCAAATAGGGAGTACTGCCCGCTTTTCTCTGATGTAAGGCTATTATAATGGATTTACGAAAAGTCGAAACAAAAAACCCACCGGAATCTCTTCCGATGAGTTTAAAGTTAATTACTGAAAATATACGTTGTCGGGTGTTGGCCAATCTAAATCAAAATCATTGTTCTGCCCAAAGTATGCCTTTCCATCAATTTGAATATAATATACTGCGTGATTAGAACTCATTCTGTTAATAGCTGCTTTCAAACCTAAAGATTTAGCAAGAGAACAAGCTGTTAAGGCGTATTCGGAACATAGTCCTTTTTTGTCAATTAATACAGAATACATCTTTATGGTGTGCAATATAGGAATCGTCTTCCGTATGCGTTGTCTCCATGCAGTTTCTCCATATCTTTTCATTTTAGTATACAGGTAAATCCACGATTGTTCAAGTAGTGAGGTTACTTTTTAAATGAGGGAGTTTTCCCTTTTCATGTCACCGGCATCAGAAGTTCCTCAAGCTGTACCGGGTCCGCCAGGATCTCTGCCGGTGCTGTTCCCTTAAATTCCACAGAGATCCCCAGCATTGCAGAAACCCAGTTTCCAATCTGGCTGTTGTACCATCTGCCGCCGTATTCTGCCGCCTGCAGAAAGAGGGCATAGGTTTCCCCGCCGCACCGGAACACCAGCACACTGGCATCCACCTGGCCGGCGCCGCAGATACCTGCCATCCGGGCGTTCTCAGCGTCCGGAAGCTGCGGCAGGTCACAGATTTCACAGACCGTCTCCAGGGGAAGGTACCCCAGAACCTCCAGGGAGTCTAACTCCATCTTCCCGGGCAGCTCCTCCCATGGAAAGGCGATATCCTCCTGGGTGGCCTGGACGCCGCTAAAGTAAGTACTGCACAGATAAAATGCCCTGGCCTGCTGAAGAATATCCTGCTCCAGGCGCAGTTTCCTGTCCAGGCTTACCACAGCCTTTGCCCACCCACTGGCCGTAGGGATGCTCACATCCTGCCGGAGAAAGAGATAGCCACGGGTATACTCCGCCTGGGCCCGCAGATCATAGTGTTCCCCATAGCTTTCCACGGAAAACGTGCTGAGTATCTGCTCCAGATCCCCGGCTTTCAGCCCTTCCAGATAAGCGGCGGCTGCCTGCCGGGGCGAATCGTATCCGCTGCCCTGGGTCCGGCTTGCCGGAACTCCTTTGCCATATTCCGGCAAGGACGCCGGGGCGCTGTCCGGAAGGTGAAGCGCTTCCAGCATGGCTTCATCCACCCCGTCCAGTCCTATGACCCCGGCGCTCTCTTCCCCGATTCCTGCCACACTGGCCAGAATCCCTCCCAATTGCTGGTTATACCACCGGCCGTTCTTCTCAATCAGGTCAAAAAACAGCATATATTTCCGGCTGCCCACAGCAATCACGGCCACCCGGTTGTCCATCCTGCTGCCGCCGAATTTCCGGGCCATGTCGGAAAGGCTTTTCTGGTATGGTTCGGTGCTGTACATCTCCACCAGCAGCTCCGGCTCTACAAAGCCCAGGAATTCCATAGTGCCCAGATCCGTCTCCTCCACCCGCCGGGTAAGCTCTCCCAGAAGCCGGTGGATCTCCTGGTCATCCTTCAGCGACACCGTACCGCCGCCCGCAAGCTGCGGGATCTGGTCCAGGCCGCAGAGATATGCGAACTGGCGGGAAATATCCTGCGCACCGGGTTCTTCCCCAAAGGTATCCTCCATAAGTCCGGTGTCATGGTTCCTAAGTGCAGCCAGATAGGTCAGAACTGCATCCTCCGGGGTAGCAAAGCCCTCTGTCCCCTGGCTTTTGGCAGCATTTCCGGCGGCCTTGTCTGCTGCGGTCCCGCCAGCCCCGCCATTCTCAGGCTGCGCTGACTCCTGGGATGTATTCTGTGATAAGGTCTGCGCCGTCTCCCTGGCAGAGCATCCCAGGAGTCCGGCTGTCATAAGCAGTATTGCGGCAGTTACGATTTTTTTTCGGTCCATGGTTCAATCCTTTCTAAAATTAAGCCGTCGGCAGCTCCTTCCAAAATATCCCTGACCAGCTCATCTAAAAGCAGCTCCTGATACCCGGCCATTTTTTGCCGCCGGATACACTCCGCCGTCTTCTTTAACACCGGATGGGTCAGATTGTCCAGAAGCTCCAGACGCCGCCGGGAGACGGCTTCCTGGGACACAGCCTTCCCATAATCCTCTGCCCCCATCCGCCAGATCCGTACCCGGTCCGGGAAGCTGTTCCAGATCCGCTGGGCAATGGCAAGGCCTTCCGGGTCCAAATCCCCGGCGTACCAGAAGGTGTGCCCACTGTCTTTCCGGCACAGAAGCTCTAACAGGCCGTAAGCCGCGGTTCTCGGCTGTCCCGAGGTACACAGAACAGCCGCCGGATACCCGGACAGCCGTTCCAGCAGCTCACTGAAAACCATCTCATTCTCCACAATCCAGATATCCTTTGACTCTCCGTAAGCTGCCTGGACCCGTGTCAGACCGGCCAGGGAAAGGAGCCCAGGCTCCCGCATCTGCCAGTATCCCTCCCAGGCCGGGTGCAGCCCCTGGTCCGTCACCAGGTGAATCCCGTAAGCAGCCACGGTGCTGGACAGCTCATCCACCAGAATTCCGTTCTTCTCATACAGCGCCTTCCAGCTTCTGGCGTTTGGCGGAAACCCGCTTCCCTCCCGTCTCGCAAGGGCCCAGGACAGCAGAGTCCCTGCCGGACTCTGTCGGTCCAGGGCGTGGGGACTGCCGGTAATTCTGGCAGCCAGAACCGCCAGACGGATTCCCGGCGGTTCTGACCTCCTGCACAGTTCCAGACACCGGACCACCTGGAGGACCAGGGCCCTGGCAGATTCCTCCGACTTCCGGTATTCCTTCATCACAAGACTGTAACCGCCGGTTTTTTCCTGACCCATCTCCCGGACCCAGGCGGCTACCTCCTGGCTGTCCGGCTCATTGCCTGCCAAAATCCGTCCTGCCTGATACTCCAGTTCCTCCCAGAACCTGTCTTCCCGGCTTTTCCGCTGCTCCAGCCTCTCCCGGTTTGTCGCCAGGGTCTCCCCAGAATATGCTTCCAGAAGCTCTTTTAAGGATACCGCTCCAAACCGGGTCTCCCCCAGAGCCTTCTCGAATTCCGCCAGGGAAAACCGGAGCCTCTCCCCGGTCATGGCCCTGCCTAAAAATCTCTCAAGGGCCCTGCGCTCTTCTTCCGTCCCGGCCTCCAGGGTCACCGTTCCGGCTGTCCGCCCCAGGCTCTCCCATTTTTTCCGCATGGCGGCAAATATCCGCCCAAACTCCGGCCTGGCCTTAAAATACCCTCCGCAGGCTTCCCTGGAGCCTGTGCTGCCATCCATTCCCGCCATCCTTGTCTCCTGCTTCGTGACCGTCAGGGAACAAGGGGGACTCCCACCCTCTGCTCCCTGATGGTATCATGGTTACTGTTCATCCAGAATCCGTTCATGCCCGTTCCAGGTATAATGGATCACCGTCACCACCCGGGCATCCGCCGGACGGTAAAGCTCTGAAATCCGCAGGGCCGGAACCGTCCCATAACAGCCCCAGATGGCCTGGGAATTCATAATATAGTCAAAATCCAGAGTCTCTACCAGCCCGAACATACTGCTGATATTCCTGTCATCCACCCCGGCAAATGCCTCGTCCAGGGCGATCATTCTGGGAAAATCCGTCCTGGAAGACTTCTGGTACTGGGCATTGACTGCGGCAAACAGCGGCACATACATGGCCATGGCCTTCTCCCCGCCGCTGAACTTGTTGAAAGCCCCGTTGGTCAGAGGCTTTTTCCCCTCCTGGTTCCGGTAGTAGAACATCTGGAACTCAAACCATTTCCGGTAATCCAGGGCATCCCGGACCAGGTCAATGTAGCTGATCATGACCCCGTCCTCTTCCAGCCTGGCTTTTTCCGCCTGTATTCTGCTTCTGAAATGCAGTGCCACCCGTTCCACATCCTCCGGGGTCAGCAGGGTCAGATCCCGTCTGAGAAGCTTTTCCAGTTCCAGGGTGTCCATCTCTTCCTCATTCTGGGCGGTCCTGGCCTTCCACTCCAGGGAAAAGCTCAGTCCCATGGAGGTGTCCATCTGCTTCATCAGGGCCGACATGGTGCGGATCCACTGGCGGCTTTCCTCGATCCGGTCTGTAAGCTGCTGGCTTAAGGTCCGGGACAGGATATCCACAAAGATCTCCCGGTCCTTCTCCCGGATCAGAAGCTCCGTCTCCTCAATGGAATTCTTAAGCGCCTGGCAGAACTGGGCAAAGTAAAGCTTCTTACCGTTCCACACCGAGTAGATCCGCTGGCGTTTCCGTAAAGACTGGCCGTCCCCGGCCCCTTCCCCAAAGCAGTCCTCCATGGCAGTTCCAAAGCCTGCCAGACTTCCGCTGTACTTGTGGCAGGTCTGGTACAGGGAATCCACCAGGGCTCCGGCCTCCCGGTTCCGGTCGCTTTCCCGTAAGGAAGCCATGGCCTCTGCGGCGCATTCCTTTAAGGTTTTATTTCCCCGTTCCACCACCAGCCCCAGGGCCAGCTCTTCTTCAAAATACTGGCGCAGGCAGGTCTCCCGTTCTATCTCCCCGGCCAGCTCCGCCTTTTGCTGTGCCAGCTGCCGCTGCCCCTGTTCCTTCCGGCTGGCGATCACGGCCAGCCGTTCCCTGGCGCTTCTTAAGACCCCTTCCAGCTTCTGTCTCTCGGTCCGCAGCTCCTGAAGCCGTCTGGCAAGCTGCCGGTTCTCCGGCCGGTCCAGGAATTCCTCCCCTTTGCGGATGGCCACTGCCAGAATCTCCAGCTCCTTCTTTTTTGCCGATACCTGCCCCAGAGCCAGGTCCTGGCTTTCCAGGTACTGGTCCTGCTTTTCCTGTTCATTTTCCAGAAGAGCCTTTTCGTGGCCCAGGGTGTGCAGCTGGCCGCACACATCGGTCCAGATATCCAGATATTCCTGGACCGCACCCAGTGCCTCCTCATAAGCCGCGCAGGTTCTGGCATAGGGAAGCTCCCGCCCGATCCGGATCACCTTCTGGAAACAGGTATCCTTCTGTACCCGGATCTGGTCCTCCCTGACTCTGGCCTGGTCCAGCTCCTGCTGCTCCCTGGCAAGATACCACCGGCATTCCCGCTGCTGCTCCAGAAGCCTGTCCAGCCCTTCCCCGTCCGGCGTCTGGGCCAGCTCTTCTTCCAGAACCGCCATGCGGCTGGCCACAGCTTCCAGCTCTGCCTCCGCCAGTTCCCTGCGCTCTCCCAGCATTTTCAGGGCTTCCCTTACCTGGGCCATCTGCTGCTCCAGCCTGCGCCTTCTGGCTGTCTGGCCAATAAGGGAAGCCTCCTCCCGGCCCAGACTCCGCCCTTCCAGAATCCCGTTTCTGAAAAATCCGTCCTCCCCCAGGGTCAGCCCCTCCCCGGTCCCGGACATGGCCTGCAGAATGTACCCGGCCTCCTGTCTCAGCTCTTCACCAAGCCCTTCTGCCGGAACCAGCTTCTGAAACAAAGGCCCCTGGGCCTTCTCCGGGACGCAGAGCATCAGGTCCGCATATTCGGGAAATTCTGCCCGGACCCGGTCCCACTGGCGGCGGTCCACCACCAGGGCATCCAGAATCCCCGCATCCTTTAACTGTTCCTCCAAAAGATTCTTTTCCTGGTCCGAAAGCCCCTCAGCAAACTCCATGGCCTGGTAAAAGGGGGTCCAGTGAATCCCGGCCCGGGTAAGGGCCTGCCGGGACCGGGTCCGGCCCGGCGCCCTGGCAGGCTCCCAGTCCTTCCGGGCCTCCAGCTCCTTAAGCTCCCCCTGCGTCTCCTGTTCCTCCCCCAGAATCTGCTGCATTTCCTGGGCCTTCCCAATCCGCAGATCCTCCAGCGCCTTCCGGGCTCTTCCGGCACACTGCTCCCATTTCTTTGTGATGGCAGTCCGGTCCTTTGGCCCCTGGTAGGCGGCAATATCCGCCTCCAGCTCTTTTAAAAGCCACTGTTCCGGCACCAGCTCCCGGTTCTTCCCCGGCATCCCAAAGCACTGCCGGACCCAGTTGTCCCTGGCCTGGACCTGGGCCTCCTCCAGCTGCAAAAGCCCGGCCTCCCGCCTGACGGTTTGAGCCAGACACCGGGCGCTTTCCTGGGCAGCCTGGTCATACCGGCGCTCCAGTTCCTCCTGCTCCTTAAGGGTCTTAAGACCTTCCGTGATCTTTTGCCGCCACTGCCGCAGTTTTCCGGCAATGTCGCCGGTATCCGATACGGTTTCCTGCCCCACCAGCCGTACTGCCTGGTCATGGATTTCAGACTGGAGGATCTCCTGAAGTTCCTCCAGCTCCTGCCGGTTTTCCTGAATCTGCATCCGGCAGTATTCGGCGGCTCCCCTGTGCTCCCGAATCCGCCGGTCCGTCTCCAGCAGATGTTCCCTGGCTGACTGGGCCTTTTCCTCCCAGTCCTGCTTTTCCGTCTCATACCGGTCCCGGCGGCTCCGGTTCTCCAAAAGCCGCTGGGTAACCGTATCCAGGTCCGTCTCCTTTAAGCTGTCCAGCTCCGTGTCCACCAGGTGCATCCGCTGTTCTGCCTGGTCTGCTTCCCTGCGCTTTCCGGTCTCCTCCTGGTCCAGCTCCTTCTGCTCCTCCCGGCTCTCCTCCAGCCGCTGCTTTAAAAGCTCTGTCTGCCTGCTGGATTCCGTGTAAGCCCTGGCCTTTCTCCCTGCCATGAACTGGTTGTACCGGGTGTATTCTTTCTGGATATTCTGGGCATCTTTCTGGGCTGCCTTTAAATGGTCCAGGCTGTTCTGGATGGCATCCAGCTTCTCCATGGCATCCACCATGGCCCGCAGCTCCTCGTCGGTCAGGGTCTGAAGGGACTCGTTTAAAATGTCATAGACTCTGGTGGGCTTGAATTCCTTGGACAGCTTAGGAGCCCGGACCTTTACCAGAAGCCGGATAAACTGGTCATACTGCTCCATCCGGCGGAATCCGAAGATATGCCTGTTGACCATGGCTTTGTACTCTCCCGGGGAATCGGTAAAGGGCACCTCCGGTCCCAGAAGCTTCTTAAGATCCTGCTTTGCGTGGGGAAGTCTGGTATTGCCCACCTCCTTATAAAGGTTCAGATCATAGCCGATCCGCCTTCCGTCCATAAGCACAAAACCCCAGAAGGTCATAGGGGCTCCCCGCCTGGCCCGCTGGCCGATACCGATGGTCCGGTACTGCCGGGTATCCGGCTTCTCAAATTCCAGAAACAGATAGCCGGTGGCTTCCTCCCGGCCTTCCTCCCCCAGGAAATAGTATTCCATCTTCCGGTCGCTGGAGCCAAAGGGGTCCAGACGGCTGGGGGTCCGGTCCCCGTCCAGAATAAACGGAATAAAGCTCTGGGTCGTAATCGACTTTCCAGAGCCATTCTGTCCCCGAAGCAGAAGCTTCCCGTCCTCAAATGTAAATGTTTCCTCATCATATAACCAGAAATTCACGAACCCCATCCGGTTCATCTTCCATCGGCTGCCCATGTCTGTATCTCCCTTATCCTTTTCATCCTGCAACGTAATCCGCCGGATAGAATCCGCACATCCGCACGGCCCCCGGGCAGATGATTACCTGGTCTCCGTCCTGGCGGATCATCATCCAGTCCTTCATATAGCTTTTCACGGCTGCTGCCAGCCTGCCTGCTTCCATCTCCCGGTACTCCTTGCTCCAGGCCTCCTTCCACCGGCTCCGGCATGTCTCCACCAGACCGGAAAATGCTTCCCCGGATACCCGGACCGTTCCGTCCTCCCCAGGACTCCACCGGCCGGCTTCCACTTCTTCCCGAATCCCGGCGCAGACCAGCAGTACGGTTTCCGGAAGCTGTGCATCCCTGGGGTGGATGGTTCCGTAAGAATCCTCTTCCTCCAGCACCCAGAAGGCTGCATTCCGGTAAAGCTCCAGGCGGCCTCCCAGCTGCTCCTTCATGTACTTTTCCACCCACTGTCTCTGGTTCTTCAGATACAGGGAATCCGGGTCCTCACCGGACTCCCAGTACATGGCCGGGCAGGCGGCCAGACGGCGGTAAACCCGCTGAATCCGGAAATGCCCCCGGTCTGTCTCCAGCTCCTCCAGCCGTTCCTTCTCAAAATCCTGCCAGCAGGTGCAGGTCCCCAGGTCAAAGGGATAGGTGACCGCAAAGTACCGGGACAGTCCCGTATTCTCGTACAGCACCTCCTGGCCGATCTCCTGGCTCACCAGCTGGCTGCTGCCGTCATAGACCCGCAGCATGTTCTTCTGCTCCACGTATTGCAGTACCCGGACCAGGGACTTTCTCTGGGAAAAGGAATTCCAGTCTACCTCCATCCATTTCCCAAGCTGTACTCCCACATAGTCAATAAGCTCCGACAAAAGGAACTGCTCCTGCTCTTCCTTGTCCTCCAGAAACATCAGCACTGTACAGAGGATCACATAGTCCCGGATCTCCTGGAATTCCCGGATACCCATGAAGCTTTCTGCATGGGCGGGAATCTTCTCCAGCTTGAGAAACTTCTCATGGTTCAGCAGCTTCCACCCCAGCTGCTCCCTGGCAAACTTCTGGAAGCGGGGAATGTCCCGCTTCACCCGGTTGTACAGCTCCCTGTCCTGCTCCCGGCAGATCCAGTAATGTTCCAGCAGTGTAACGATCTCTGTCATAGGTTCCTCCATATTGGGCGTTCGCCCCATGCCAGATCCGGTAAACAGCCGCTTATGCATGCAGAAGCATGCCTGCAACGCTGCTGCTTACCGGATCTGGCGCCCGTCTAACTGGTTACCGGAAGTCCAGTACATATCTGGGGAGTCTTAGCGCTCCGTCCTCACAGTTCAGTACGCAGGTCCCTTCCTTCCGTTTCAGAAGGAATTCCTGGCCGTACTCGGTTCTTCCTTTCCCCGAGGCATTGAGTCCTGCCTGGGAAATCCACTGAAGCAGCGTCTGGCGCACCGACTGGGGCACGGTCTCCCGGATCTGGTCCACCTCCAGCTTCCCGTCCCGGATATAGCGCATCATCCGGGTCCGCTCCTGCTCGATCTGTTTCAGATATTCGGTCCTCCGGGACAGCTTCTCCCAGGTCTGGTCGGCAAAGCCGGTCTTGTCCTTCCGTTCCTTATAGGAACGGGTATGGGGCTTTAGCAGCACCTGGGAAGCCGGTTCCTCATAGACACTCTGGCTGATGCTGTCCGTCTCCTGCTCATCCCGGATCCTGAAATGCTCCACCTGCTGGATTCCGAACACATGGGCAGACAGCTTATGGGCATCCTCCACGGTCTCACAGCCCAGAAACATCTGCACCATATTCCGGTAGTCCTCCTTCCGGCTGACTCCCCAGTTCTGCAGCTGTACAATCAGGGCCGCATTCTGGATGATGCTGCGGATAATGTCATTGGTAATAGACAGAACCCGGCTGCTTTCACACTCCCGCCCGTCCAGGGGAAGGAACCAGCGTTTCAGGGAATCCCACTTTCCGTATACCTGCTCCCGGACCATGGCTTCCCGGTCCCATTCCGGCCCGGACGGGGCATCCTCCCTGCCGGCCAGGGCCCTGGGAATCTCCAGCTCGCTTTTGACCACCTTTTCCAGCAGAGACTCCTCAATCAGCTCCTGCCGTTTCTTTATAATCCCGGCAATCCGGCTGGCATGGAACTGCAATTCCTGGACAAATTCCTGCAGATAGGCAATAAACCGGTCCTTGTGGACGATGAATTCCACGGACTTCAGAAGCTTCTCTGCCCTCCCGGAATAGAATTCCCTGAGATAATCCTGATAGTTCTGGTTGAGACGCTTAAAATCCTCCTGGAGACTGGTCCACCACTCGTTGATCTCCTTGCTTTTCCGGCCCTCAGCAGCCGCTGCCTCCTCCAGGTTCTCTGCCATCCGCCGAAACAGACTGGTGGACAGATTTCCTGACTCCAGAAACAGATTCTCCAGCCGCACGGTGAGACGCTCGATCTCCACCGCATACTCGGACATGGTATACCGGTACTGCCTGTTCTTGTAATCCGCGATGGTATAGACCTTCCTGGGGTCCTGCAAGGGTATCAGGTTCTTCCAGCCCGCCAGGGCCTCCAGATCCTGCACCAGCTGGGCCATGGTATAATCCGCGAACCCCTCCTGCCGGTGCAGCAGCTCCAGCACATCCTCCTTATACAGCTGAAAATGCATTTTCTCATATTCCCGAAAAAACAGGCGCATGATTGCCCGGTACTGCCGGACATTCTGCGCCGTCAAATAAGAGGTCTCCATGATGGGGGCAAAATCAGTCCTATGACTCTTATGACCTTCCTGCTCCATATGCTCCTCCGTTCTGTTTTCAAATAGTAATATGGGTTTTATTATAGCAGAAATGAGGGAAATTTCCTACTGTTTTTTGGAAATATTAAAAAGTTTTGTTTCTTCTCGCTGGTACCCAGCGAACAGTAACCCGGCCTCTATCTGAAATCACCTGCGGTGGTGGGCGGCCCGGGTTTCACGCTCATATCTTTTCCCGCAAAGCCATCTTTCTGCGCTTATTAAGTTCCAGCTCATATCTGCTGCCGGGAATTTCTTCATAATCTTTGTATTTCCGTTCCAGTTCCTTTGTCACCCCCATGTTGCGATTGGGCGTCCGCCAGGTAAAATTTCGCGCAGGAATAGTTAATATTCGTTCCAAATCCCACCCTCTTTTTTTCCTGCTTTGATATGTTGAGTACGGTATCTCATAATACGCACACAGTTCCAGAATTGTTTTAAATTTATTTCCCA
>CAJTOV010000126.1 GCA_910577765.1 uncultured Lachnospiraceae bacterium | reverse complement strand
TTACGTTTTCGTACGGTCAGCGCGGTGAACGCGCAGACCTATCTGAACTGTTACGGATCTGTCAATCCTATCATTACACCTGAAACCTTTTTCATGGACAATCCAGGCGGTTTGTGCTACAATCACCTCAAAGCAAATCCATATTTATGCAGGAGGATATTATGTTTGGTCTCTTTGGAAACAAGGGTGCGAAAAGTCCCCAGGAGCGTGTGGAGGACTGTCAGAAAAAGCAGGACTGGGCCGGTCTGGCCAAAGCTTATTATGATCTGGGCAGGGAGGCCATGGATCACGAGAATCCGGACAGGGCTGTGCTGTGGCTTCACCGGGCCGACACCATTTACAGTGCCAGGGATGATGTGTATGACAAAGTGGGCGAAGCCCTGGTGGATGACTGTTCCGACCGCATCGGAACCCTGGAAAGCGCTCCCCTGATCTACAACCAGCTTCCGGAAGAAATCGAAGCAAGGGCAGAGGAACTGGCCCCTGTCCAGGCCCGGGTGTGGGGGCTTTTATCCCTGGCCAGGCTGGTCCGGCTGGGACAAGGGCTGGCCGGGCTTCCGGGCTGTGAAGTCCTTGGAAACCTTGGCTGGGCTGTGGATACGGTGCTTAAGTCCCTGCAGGCGCCCCCGACCCAGGAAGAGTTCCAGCAGTTGAAGGATCTGTGCAACGGACTCTATGCGCTGGGGGACAGTCCGGCCTTCTGGGGTACTGGCAGTGAGCTTCCGGTTCCTGGCCAGGCACCCTTCCAGGTCTTTGACTTAAACGGAATGATGGGGGTCCATCAGGAGACCGACGCCTACCTGGACAGCCATTTGCGGATGATCATGGCCCTGGTCCAGGATGAAGAACCCCCGCACCCGGAGACCGGTATCATCGGCTGCACTCTGCTGCCGGATTACTATGTACGCACAGATGCCGGCAGGCTGGAGAAGGTTCCCCAGATCCAGGCGGAGCTGGCCCGCATACAGAGTGACTATGAGTTTGTCTGCTCCGGCCTTACCTGGGAACAGGTGGCCCAAAGAGTGGAAGAATATAAAGCCCTGGATATTCTTTCCCCTGCCGGGTCATAACGGCTCTGGCCCTGCTGTTCCGCCTCTATTTTCCATACAGCCCCGGTTCCGGGAATTCACCGGAACCGGGGCTGTATCTACAGGTCTGCAAAGGGACGGCGCAGCGGCGCCTGCATCCGGCTTTGCAGTCATGTACCAGGTACTTCTCACTCCAGCTCCTTCATCCCCGTATACAATTCATAATACCGCCCCTTCATGGCCAGCAGTTCCTCATGGTCTCCCCGCTCGATGATCTGTCCCTGCTCCAGCACCATGATGGCGTTGGCATTGCGGACCGTGGACAGCCGGTGGGCAATGACCAGGGTGGTCCGGTCTGCCATCAGCCGGTCCATGCCGTGCTCAATGTGTTTCTCGGTCCGGGTGTCCACGGAGCTGGTGGCCTCATCCAGAATCAGCACCGGCGCCTTTGACAGGGCTGCCCGGGCAATGTTGAGAAGCTGGCGCTGGCCCTGGCTTAAGTTGGCCCCGTCTCCCTCCAGCATGGTCTGATAGCCCTGGGGCAGCCGCATGATAAAGGAATGGGCGGAAGCGGTCTTTGCCGCCTGGACCACTTCCCCGTCAGTAGCATCCAGCCTTCCGTAGCGGATATTCTCCATGACCGTTCCGGTAAACAGATGGGTGTCCTGGAGTACCATGGCAATGTTCTGCCGCAGGTTGTTCCGGGACATGTGCCGGATATCCACTCCGTCCACGGTAATGGTTCCGCCCTGGATGTCGTAGAACCGGTTGATCAGGTTGGTAATGGTGGTTTTCCCGGCTCCTGTGGAGCCTACAAAGGCAATCTTCTGTCCCGGCCTGGCGTACAGACTGATGTCCCTCAGGATCACCTTGTCCGGGTCATACCCGAAGGTCACATGATCCAGGACCACATGGCCCTTCATGGGATTCAGTACCACCGCATCTGCCGGGTCCGGCTCCTCCGGCTTCTCATCCATAACCCCAAAGACCCGCTCCGCACCGGCCAGGGCACTGAACACACTGGTGACCTGCATGGAAAGCTCATTGATGGGGCGGCTGAACTGGCGGGAAAAATTCAGAAACACCGTCAGACCTCCCACGTCAAAATTCCGGAAAATACACAGCAGGCCCCCGATGCAGGCAGTCAGGGAGTAGTTGACCTGGCTTAGGTTTCCCATCACCGGCCCCATAATGCCGCCGAAGAACTGGGCCCGGATCTGGTTTCTGCGCAGGTCCTGGTTCAAAAGGGCAAACTCCTCCCGGACCACATCCTCGTGGCAGAACACCTTCACCACCTTCTGGCCGGTAATCATCTCCTCAATATATCCGTTGAGAGTGCCCAGGGAAGCCTGCTGTTCCGAGAAATACTTCTGGCTCCAGCCTGCCACCGCGCCTCCTGCCTTCATCATCACGGGAATCATCACCACAGTCACCAGGGTCAGCCACAAGTTGGTATAGACCATAAGAACCAGGGTTCCCACAATACTCAGCATCCCTGCAAACAGCTGCACCAGGGTGCTGCTTAACATCTGGCCGATGGTGTCCACATCGTTGGTAAACCGGCTCATCAGGTCCCCGTTGCTGTTGGTGTCATAGAAACGTACCGGCAGCTCCTGCATCTTTCCAAACAGATCATTGCGGATT
The DNA here is from genome assembly GCA_910577765.1 of uncultured Lachnospiraceae bacterium. Classification (GTDB taxonomy): domain Bacteria; phylum Bacillota; class Clostridia; order Lachnospirales; family Lachnospiraceae; genus Brotaphodocola. The sequence continues at coordinate 8,339 of CAJTOV010000126.1, read as the reverse complement.
CTCTTTAGGGCCCTCTGGGCAACGGTCAGCATGATCCTGGCCTGAAGATAGCTGGCTCCCACCCCCACCAGGTAGACTGCGGCCATGACCCCCAGGGCCCGAAGCAGTCCTGCCGGATCACCGGCACTTCCGTCCACAGGCACAATGTAGGTATTGATAATGGGCCGCAGCATGTAGGCCCCCAGCAGGGTGCCTACGGTATTGAGGATCACACAGACAAATGCCAGGGCCATTCTGCCCCGGTCCTCCCGCAGATAGGAAAGGAGCCTGGCTATGGTGGCCCGGCTGTTGGCAGGCTTTCGGCCTTTCCCCATCAAGGCCATCCGCTTCCCCGGACCGCCAGGCCCCGGACCGCCGGGACCGGGGCCGCCAGGGCCTGGGCCTGGACCGCCTGCCATGGAGGCAGGCGCCTTGGATTTCCGGTAACGGTGCTTCAGGCTTTCCATTTTTTCACAGTCCCTCATGCCCCCACCTCCTTTTCTCTGTCCTTCTGGGAATCGTAGATTTCCTGGTAAGCCTGGCAGGATGCCAGCAGCTCCCGGTGGCTTCCCATGCCGATGATCCGTCCTTCGTCCAGCACCAGAATCCGGTCTGCCTCCTCCACAGAGCCGATCCGCTGGGCGATAATGAACTTGGTGGTATCCTTTAAGGCCGTCCGGAAGCACTGGCGGATTCTGGCCTCTGTGGCCGTATCCACGGCGCTGGTGGAATCATCCAGAATCAGGATTTTCGGCCGTTTCAGCAGGGCTCTGGCAATACACAGCCTCTGCTTCTGCCCGCCGGAGACATTGACCCCGCCCTGACCCATATCCGTGTCATAGCCTTTCTGGAAAGAGGTGATGAATCCGTCTGCCTGGGCAGCGTCTGCCATGGCACGGACCTGTTCCATGGAAGCTTCCTCATCTCCCCACCGGAGATTTTCCTCAATGGTGCCGGAAAACAGCACGTTCTTCTGAAGAACCATGCCGATGCCTTCCCGGAGATTTTTCAGGGAATATTCCCGCACGTCTGTACCGTCTACCAGAACACTGCCGCCGGTAACGTCATACAGCCTGGGAATCAGCTGGACCAGGGAGGTCTTTCCGCTGCCAGTGGCCCCGATGACCCCGATGATCTGCCCCGGCTCTGCGGTAAAGCTTACATGGTCCAGCACCTGCTCCCCGTCTTTTCCCTGGTATCCGAAGGACACATCCCGGAATTCCACCCGGCCCTCCTTTACGGTCAGGTCCTTTCTGGCAGCTTCCCGGTCGGTTAAGTCTATCTCCTGGCGCAGCACCTCATCCACCCGCTTTACGGAAGCCATGGCCCTGGCACCCATGAGAAAAATCATGGAAAGCATCATCAGGGACATGAGAATCTGCACAATGTAGGTGGTAAAGGCAGTCAGATCCCCTACCTGCATGCTGCCGCCGATGATCAGGTTCCCGCCGTACCAGACTACGGCCACAGTGGTCACGTTCATGGCCAGCATCATCACCGGCATGGTCCGGATCACGATTTTTAAGGCGCGGAGGCTGCTTTCCTGAAGATCCTCATTGGCTTTCCGAAACCGTTCCTTCTCAAAATCCTCCCGCACAAAGGATTTGATTACCCGCACATTGGTCAGGGCCTCCTGAATGCCGGAATTCATCTTGTCCAGCTTTTCCTGCATAATGCCAAACCTTGGGTAGGCAGTCAGAAGAATGGCGGCAATGGCCGCTGCCAGAAGGGGAATCACCACCAGAATGATCAGGGCAAGCTGCCGGTTCATGACAAAGGCCATTACCAGGGCTCCCAGGAACATGCCCGGAGCCCGCAGCATCATCTTAAGGCCCATGACCATGACCTGCTGGATCTGCTGAATGTCATTGGTCAGCCGGGTCACCAGGGAACCGGTGCTGTAATCGTCAATATTTTTGAAAGAGAACTCCTGGACCTTCCCGAACAGGTCCTGCCTTAAATCGCTGGTAAAACAGATGGAGGCTTTGGCGGAAAAGTAGGAACCGCCGATGCCGCTTATGGCCATGCCGCAGGCCACCAGGACCATGCAGAGACCGATTTTTAAAATATACCCGGTATCATGCCGGGCCACGCCCTGGTTGATGATCAGGGCCATGAGCCTGGGCAGCATAATGTCCCCCATGACCTCGGCGATCATCATGCAGGGGCCTATGATGAAGGCACCCAGATAAGGTCTGGCATATTTTGCGTAACGTTTCATGTGGTTCCTCCTAAATGAAATAATTCTCTGGCTGCACCTGGCCACTAAGTTCATGCTGCGCCTTCGGCTTGCATTCACTAAGTGGCCAGGTGTGCGTTCCCACTAAGCTCATGCACGCCTGCGGCTTGCATTCACTAAGTGGTCACAGCAGCTTGCATTCACTAAGTGGTCACAGCAGCTTGCATTCGCTAAGTGGTCACAGCAGCACCAGTTCCATCAGCTCTTCCCTGCTTAAACTGGCCAGGGACAGAGTGCCTTCGGTGATGATCTGGTCTGCCAGGCTGCGTTTCTGTTCCTGGAGCTTTAAGATATTTTCTTCTATGGTATCCTTCATGATCAGCCGGTATACGTTTACCTGCTTTGTCTGGCCGATCCGGTGGGTCCGGTCTGTGGCCTGGTTCTGGGCCGCCGCATTCCACCAGGGGTCATAGTGAATGACCATGTCCGCCGCAGTCAGGTTCAGCCCGGTCCCTCCGGCCTTTAAGGAAATCAGAAACACCGGAACCTTGTCTCCCTGAAAGGCCTGGGCCATCCGCAGCCGCTCCTCCCCCGGGGTGGCGCCCGTAAGCATATGGAAGGCAATATCTTCCCGGCCCAGGCGTCTGGCCAGAATCTCCAGCATGGAGGCAAACTGGGAGAACAGCAGCAGCTTGTGGCCGCCTTCCACAGCAGTCTTTACCAGCTGGATGCAGGTCTCCAGCTTGGCGGAACCGCCCCGGTAGCCCTCCAGACACAGGGACGGATCACAGCAGAGCTGCCGCAGTCTGGTAAGTTTTGCCAGAATCTGCATGTTTTCCGAGGGTCCCCTGCTGCCGTCCATGGACTCCAGCTGCTGTTTCAGTTCCAGGGCATAGGCCTGGTAGACCCGCCTCTGTTCCCCTTCCGCCCGGGACCAGATCACGGTCTCCAGCTTTTCCGGAAGCTCCTTTAACACATCCCGTTTCAGTCTCCGCAGGATAAATGGTCCCGTAAGACGGCGGAGGGTTTCCAGTACCCGGGTATCCCCTTCCTTTATGGCCGGAATCTCAAATTCCCGCTTAAACCGCTGGTATTCCAGCAGAAATCCCGGCATCAGATAGTCAAAAATACTCCACAGCTCCCCCAGCCGGTTCTCCACCGGCGTCCCGGTCAGGGCAAACCGGGTCCCGGCTGTCACACACTTGACTGCCCTGGCACTCTGGGTGGCCGGATTCTTGATATACTGGGCCTCATCCAGAACCTGGCAGCGGAAGGATTTGCCCTCATACAGCCGGATGTCCCGTTTCAGAAGGTCATAGGAGGTCACCAGCACATCCGCTTTCTCCCACCCTTCCAGAGCCTCCTCCCGGCTGGCGGCATTTCCGGCCACCACCGTCACCTTAAGCTCCGGGGCAAACCGGCGCAGCTCGCTTTCCCAGTTGTAGACCAGGGAGGCCGGACACACCACCAGGGACACACCGCCCTGACGGTCCCGGCTGTCCACAAGAAAGGCAATGATCTGCAATGTCTTTCCCAGGCCCATATCATCGGCCAGAATTCCTCCGAAGCCGTAGTGCTCCAGGGTCTTCAGCCAGCAGAAGCCGGTCTTCTGGTAGCCCCGCAGCACCGGCCCCAGGGCTTTGGGAATCTCGTAATCGCTGTCCTCCACCGACTTCATCCCACGGACCACGGCCTTGAACAGCTGGTCCCGGTACAGGGAAATGTCCTTGCTGTCTTTCAGCATATGGTCCAGGTACAGGGCCCGGTAGCCGGGAAGGCGCACCGTGCCGCTTTTTAGCTGGCTGCGGCTTATTGCCAGGGCATCCACCAGCCGGGCCACAGTTACCAGCCCGCTTTCGTCCAGGGCCAGAAACTCCCCGCTCTTTAAGCGGTAATAGGGCTTCTTTGGGCTGTACCGGGCCAGAATTCCGGCCAGCTCCGCCTTTCCCATTCCCTCCGCATCCACCTGAAGCTCCAGCCAGCTTCCCTTCATCTCCACGCCCACATGCAGCCTGGGAGACGGCAGAATCCGCAGCTTTTCCGCTTCCCGGGAGATATGGACCTGCCCCAGGTCCATGAATTCCCGGATTCCGTCCTTTAACAGCCGGTACAGGGCATCGTCGTCCTCCCGGATCACCAGCTTCTCCCCGGCTGCATCCTGGTAGGAAAAATACCGGGTGATCACCTGGCTGACCCGGAACTCTCCCGGCACATCCCGGCAGACGGACCGGGGCACCCGGTCATCATGAACCGGATGAAAGGAAAAATCCCCGTAGGAAAGCAGCGGCTCCATGGTGATCTCCCCAGGCCCGGTACTGTCAAAAAAGAAGGCGGCTTTCAGCTCCTGGGGACGGTAGCTTTCCAGGTCCACATCCTTCACCACCATATGGCTGTAAGGCAGAATCCGCCGCAGCACCCGCTCATAAAACAGAGGAATGTCCCGCTCCTGGACCTCCACCTGCCGGTGGCTTCCGGTTCCTGAAAGCTGCTCCAGAAAGATCCCCATGCCGGCGGTTTCCTCCGGTCCCAGCCTGCGGATCTGCCTTCCGCTTCCTACATAGAAATGCTCCTCCCCGGCAAAGGAATAGGTCTCCTGGGGAATGGACACCCGGATTCCGTCCCTTCCCGCCTTTTCCACCGTCACTTCCAGAGTCCCTGGTCCCTCCACCAGTTCTGCCTGAAAGCAGGTATTCCACCGCTCCACTGCCAGGGTCCGTCCCTTCATGATCCCAAAGAACCGGTCCCGGTTGGCACGGCTTAAAACCAGCTCCCGCAGTTCTCCCACGGTCACATAGCTGCTTTTCTTAAACTGCTGAAAATGCTCCCGGTACAGGTTCACCAGCTCCGCCACAAGGATCACCAGTTCCCGGTCCTCCGGCACAAAGGCCTCCAGGCTGTGGTGGAATTCCAGGTGCTTTCCATAGGACACCAGACTGCCGGTCTCCAGGGCCTGTACAAAGGCGGTCAGCTCCTTAAGCATATAGAACCGCTCCCTGCCGATCTTAAATTTCAGCCGGATCTCCTTGGAATCCAGCACCAGAACCGGAACCAGACGGACCTGGGCTTCCTCCCTGCGGACCAGGGCAGCCACCTCCCGGTTCGTATACTCCCGGATCATGGTCCGGGCCTCCTGGGAGGTGGACACAGGCCTTCCCAAAGCCTGCTTCTGCCCCTGGCGGAAATGCTCCCACAGGAACCTGCCATGGGGGCACATACCCTTGTAGGAATTCCCCTCCACACAAGAACAAGAGTAGTCATAGACCTGACTACCCTTGATCATTAATTTCACTTCATAGGACGACTCTCCATCCTGGACAGTACCCCTGACTCCTGCCTCTCCCTTCCAGAAGGTGCTTGTGGTCATGTCCGATACAATCATGCGGTCATCTCCATTTCCATTTCCGGGAACCTTACATCCGCTCCGGCGCCTCAAAGCCCAGCACCTGGATGCATGCCGTCAGAACATCCTTTACCAGGGTGATCAGACAGATCCAGCCTGCCTGCTGCCGCAGATCCTCCTGGGCCAGAATCCTGGTGTCATGGTAAAAGCTGTTAAATGCATCCGACAGCCCGTAGATATACTGGCAGATCCTATGGGGCGCCGTCTCCTGGAATGCCGTCTCCATCACCTCGTTGAACCGGGCCAGCTCCAGCATCAGGGTCTTCTCCCCGCCGCTGGCAGCCGGAAGCACCGCTGCCTCCCCGTCATACCGCTTCTCCATGGCCTCATACCTGGCCAGAATGGACTTGATGCGGACAATGGTATAGAGAATGTAGGGCCCTGTATTGCCCTCAAAGGAGATAAACCGGTCCAGATCAAAGACATAATCCTTGGCAGCCTGGTTGGACAGGTCCCCGTATTTCAATGCTGCCAGCCCTACGGTCCGGGCGGTCCGGGCCGCCTCTTCCTCCGACACGGTGCGGTTCTCCATGATCCGGGCATACACGGCCTCATCAATATCCGCAATCAGATGCTCCAGACGCATGACCCCGCCGTCCCGTGTCTTAAAGGGCTTGCCGTCCTTGCCGTTCATGGTGCCGAAGCCGATGTGGATCATGGGAACCTCTTCCCGCACATAACCGGCCAGCTTGGCGGTGCGGAACACCTGGACAAAATGAAGCTCCTGGCGCTTGTCCGTAATATAGATATATTTTACCGGCGCAAAATCCTTCTCCCGCTCCAGAATGGTCCCCAGGTCAGAGGTGGCGTAAAGGGCCGCGCCGTCGGACTTGCGGATAATGCAGGGGGGAAGCTCCTTGGAATCCTCCGGCCTGGAAATATCCACCACCAGGGCCCCCTGGCTCTGGTGGGCGATTCCCCGCTCCTCCAGATCTTTGATCAGTCCCGGAATATAGGGCTGGGCATCGCTCTCCCCCTTCCACAGGTCAAAATGCACGTCCAGGTTGCCGTAATTCTTCTTCAGATCTGCCAGGGACACGGCCATAATGTGCTTCCAGACAGCCGTGAAGGGCGCGTATCCCTGCTGCAGCCGGAAGGTGGCATTCTGTGCCCGCTCCCGGAAGGCCTCGTCCTCCTTGGACTTGGCGCTGGCTGCCGGGTAAATGTCCTCCAGCTCCCCGATGGTAAAGGGCGGCTCTTCCGGATAGGGTCCCCTGTAGTTCTCGTCAAAATACACCAGGTCCGGCTGCCTGTCCCGCAGCTCCTCGATAATCAGTCCCATCTGCAATCCCCAGTCCCCCAGGTGGACGTCTCCCACCATGTGGTATCCCAGGTAATTGCCCAGCCGCCGGATGCATTCTCCGATGACTGCGGACCGCAGATGGCCTACATGAAGGGGCTTGGCCACATTGGCCCCGCCGTAGTCCACGATGATGGTTTCCCCCCGGCCCGGTTCCTCCAGGCCCAGCTTCTCCTGGCCCAGCATTCCGTTCATATAGTCTGCCACAAACTGCCCGTCCAGCCGCAGGTTGATGAATCCCGGCATCACGGCACTGACTTCCGAGAACATGGGGCTTCCCGTCAGCTTCTCCACCACGGCTGCGGCAATGTCAATGGGCTTCTTCTTATATACCTTGGCCGCTGCCATGGCTCCGTTGCACTGGTACTCGCACAGATCCGGGCGGTTGGAAAGGACCACCTTGGCATAGGACTGGTCGTACTGGCAGGAGGCGAAAGCGTTCTTTATTTCGTCGGTGATCAAATCAAGAATCTTTTTCACGTGTGGGGTCTCCTTCTAAAATTTAGTATGGGTAATAAATTATTGTAACGGAAATTTCTGGAAAATGCAACGGTAAAATCATTCCATTTCAAAAAGTCCCAGTACCCGGTTTAATTCCTCCACCCCGATCTGTCCCGGCGCGGAAGTCCGGGCGGCGGCTCCGAAGGTCATGGCGGAGCCCAGAAGCTGGCCGGTGAGACGGCTGATGAGGCCCATGTGGGACATGGACATGGTGACCAGGGGAATCCTGGCATGGTGTTCATACATTTCCAGGGTGGCGGACAGAAGGGTCAGCACGTCCTCCCGGCTCCTGGGCATCACCGCCACCTTGGCCATATCTGCCCCCAGCTCCTGCATCCGGATCATGGTCCGGACCAGCTCCTCCCTGGGAGGCGTTTTCCCGAAATCATGGCTGGAGACCAGGACCTTGACCCCATAGTCATGGGCAGTGCGGATAAGCTCCTTTACCGTCTGCTCGCCTGCCGACAGCTCCACGTCCACCAGGTCCACAGATCCGCTGGCCAGGAGTCCACGGTTCAGGGCACAGTAGTCCTCCAGGCAAAATTCCCGCTCTCCCCCGTCCCTGGCGGTGCGGACCGTAAACAGCAGCGGCACCGTGCTTTTCAGCGTCTCCCGCAGTCTCCGGGCCGTGTCTATGGTCTTTTCGATATGGGAAATATGCCTGTACCCGTCAGCCCGCCATTCGGCCACATCCACCGGCAGGCCGCAGATGGCCCTGGCTTCCTCCAGAATGGAGGCCTCATCCCGGCCCACAATGGGGGCGCAGATTTTGGGCCTTCCTTCTCCGATTTTTACATTTCTTATGATTACTGGTTCCATACGATACTCCTTTGTAACAGTTCAAGGGGTATCTGAACTGTTACACTCCTTTTTCCTCATAGTCTATCACATTTTTCTTCATATTGCCATACCATTGAAAATCAGTTAAAATGTAACAGTAACCCTGATGTAACAGTTCAGATAGGTCTGCGCGTTTACCG
>CAJTOV010000125.1 GCA_910577765.1 uncultured Lachnospiraceae bacterium | reverse complement strand
ATTCTGAATGGCCGTATGCCGTAACAGTTCAAGGGGTATCTGAACTGTTACGGATTTTCCTGGTTTTGTGGCAAACCGCCGACAGGGCAGCTTCCTGTCCGGCCATGCCGGACAGGAAGCACCGGGCGCCCGCCCGGTGCAAAAAACCGCCCCTACAGGTCCGCGAACACCTCCATCTGTTCCCTGAGTTCTTCCACGATCTCCTGGTTGGTGCTCATCCTCCCTGTAATGTCTGCCATATTCTCCGCCAGGCTCCGGGTGCTGTCTGCGGCTCCCGCAATGCCGGCGGCACTTTCTTCGATGGTGCTGCTGATACTGCCGATGGAGCCTGTGATCTCGGTCATGGACCCCTGCAGACGGCCTGCCCTGCTGTTGAAAGCATCCATGGCCTGGTGGATATAGGCGGCGTCGCTGCGGTACTGCTCCCCGGTATGTACAAACTCCTGGAACTCGGTCAGCACCGACTGGTTCAGATAGTCTACCAGCTCCTGGGCATTTGCGGAGAGGGTGTTGACCACGCTGGTGACGATCTCATTGACCTGCTGGATATGGCCTGCGGTCTCCCCGCAGGAATCGGCAAGCTGGCGGATCTCCCTGGCCACCACGGCAAAGCCTTTGCCTTCCGCCCCCACACGGGCCGCCTCCACGGCGGCATTAAGGGCAATCAGGTTGGTAGAGGAGGCGATCCCCAGAATGTCTTTGGTCAGGGTGCTGATCTGGTCCACGCTGCGGCTCTTGTCGATGGCTTCCCCCAGGACCTGGAGAAGCTCTGCCACCTTGGCGTTTATGACCTCCATGCTGGTTCTGGCCGACTGCTCCAGCTCGTCTGCCCGGGCTTTCATGGCAACGGAATACTCCACCACCACGCCGCATTCTTCTGCCATGGCATTGACATCCTGCCGGATGCCGTCGGCACTGCCGTTGATCACCGAAGCATTGTCTGCCACTTCCTGGATGGCGGCGGACAGCTCCCGGGTCATGACCGACAGGTCCCGGGTACTTCTGTCCGAGCTTCTGGCCCGCTCCAGTACCTCTCCCACCACCCCGGTGATCCGTTCCGAGCTTCCCTTAAGCGTCTGGATGGTATCCCGGATGGGGCTTACCACCCGGGTCAGCACCACCTTGACCGCTGCCAGTACCAGCACCACCCCGGCGGCAACGGAAATGACACTGATCCCGATGGCTGCCGCGTACACATACAGAAGCCTGCGCCGTGCCTGGGCAGTCCGGGTGCTGGTGGCCTCGTAGAGGGTGCTGATGCTGCTTTCGATGGCATTTCCGCAGGAGGCCACCTCCCCGTTGGCCAGGGCGTAGGCCTCCTGGGTCTTACTGTCTGCGCTGGCACACAGAAGGTGCACCAGAATATGCTTAAAGGAATCGTAATGTTCCAGAAGCTCCTGGTAGGCTGCCGGGTCCAGGGCATATTCCTCATATGCGGCCAGAGCCTCATCCAGCCCGGCTTCCGCCTCCTTGATCTGGGTCACCACCTCCACCATGGTGCCGTAGTCCGTGGCCACAATATGGGACAGGGCCAGCTTATGGATATTCATCACCGACTGGCGGATCTGGGCAAGCTGCCGCTCTCCTACCATGTAATGGTCCACAATCCTGGATGCATTGGAATTCACGTTGTTGATGTCAATGACTGCCAGAACATTGGATATCAGCGCCACTACCCCCAGAAGCACAATGGGAAGTATCAGGCGCTGCTGAATCGTCCGTTTCGTCTTCATTTCCTGCCTCTCCTCTACCTTGCCGTTATGCCTTCCACCATCTTATCCAGCTGCTTCTGCAGATCCTCGTTCCCGGGATTGCCGGCTGCCATGTTCTCCCCGAACAGGGTCACCGGGTCCCAGAAGTTGCCGCCTACACGCTGGAGGGAGGAGAATTCCGACTGGGCCAGCAGGGCCGCAATGGCCGGGGACTGGTCCACGCCGGAGTCTTCCGCTGCCCGGATATTGGCCGGTCCCTGGCCCCGCAGTTCAAACCGCAGCTTCTGGCCGGACTCACCGGCAATCCAGCGGGCCAGCCGGTCGGCCCATGCATAGTGGGACGAGTAGGCATTGACTCCTATGAGCTTGCAGCCGGAAAAGGATGCCATCTGGACCTGCCGGTTTCGGCAGGTGTAGGAAGGCAGGCGGGAAGCTCCCAGGTTCTTTCCCCAGGCTTCCGTAAGGGCCACGGAGTTCCACACGCCGCTGACCCCGGCAATGACGGAGCCGTCCCTGACTCCTTCCAGGAATTCCGTGTCCGTCCGGCTGGAAAATGCCGGGCTCCCGGCAATATCCACCATGGCCCGGGCCACATCCACGCCGCGGATGTCCCCGTCGGGACGGTTCCAGGTACAGTGGTTGGTGATTCCGTCCTGGTTCAGCCCTACCTCCATTCCGGTGTTGCCGAAAAAGGAATACAGATACCAGGCAGAGGACCAGTCCATGGCAAACAGCTTTCCTTCTGTTTCTGCCACTTCCAGAATCCGGTCCAGGGTCTTTATGTCCTGTTCCTTCAGATAGGCTTTGTTGTAGTACAGAAAATATCCGTTGTCCGCAGTCAGGGGATAGGCATACAGGGTACTGCCTACCGAAGCCGCTTCCACGGTCTGGTCCAGACAGCTTTGGCGGATCTCCTCAGGACCTGCCACCGGGTTTAAGCCGCCGGCAGCGGCCAGGGCATTCAGCTGGTCATCGGCAAAGGTGAACACATCCGCCCCGTTCTCCAGATCCGCCAGCAGCACATCCTTGCAGTCCGTCTCCCCCTGGGGTTCAAAACGGATGTTAAAGACCGCCTCCCCCTGGTGGCTGCTTTCAAAGCCGGTGATCAGCTGTTCCAGAAGCTCCTGGTCCTCCTGGGCGCCCCAGACCACCAGCTCCACCATCTCCGGGGCAGGGGAAGCCGTCTCCGGCTGCTTTGCCCCCATCCTGCCGCAGCCTGCAAGCCACAGGGGACAGAGGGCGGCTGCCAGCAGTGCGCAAATTCTCTTTTTCATGACTCCGGTTTCCGGCCCGGCTTATTTCCCGGCCAGCTTCTCCTCCCACTCTTTTTCCTTGAATCCCACCAGCACAAAGCCGTCTCCCACCACAATGGGCCGCTTTACCAGCATGCCGTCAGTGGCCAGAAGCCGGTACTGCTCATCCTCGCTCATGGCAGGCAGCAGATCCTTAAGGCCTTTTTCCTTGTAGAGCATGCCGCTGGTATTGAAAAACCGTTTCAGCGGCAGACCGCTGGATGCGTGCCAGGTCTTCAGTTCCTCGTATGTGGGATTCTTTTCCTTCATGTGCCGGTCTTCATAAGTGATCTCATGGGTGTCCAGCCACTTTTTTGCTTTCTGGCAGGTGGTGCATTTGGGATATTGTACAAACAACATCTTGCTGTCTCCTTTTCTGAAATTTTCCGGGGCATTCCTGCCGGGCAAACGCTTCCGGCGTTCCCGGTGCATGGCTGCTTTTACCGGCTGCTGCCCGGGGCCTCCTCAGGCACAAAGACCCGGGTCTTACGGACGTCGGTTTCTTCTACCTGGCGGCCGGCCATGGCAATGGCCTCCTGGCAGAACCGGTCCTGGGCCATGACCAGCGCCCTGCCCCGTTTGTCCGGCTTCTCGTAGGTACCGTCAGGCTGGAGAATATGGGCTTTTACATTGTCCTCAAGCTGTACCCGGAGAATGTGGATCACCTGCTCCTTCAGCTGGGGGCTTTCCACCGGGAAGAGGATTTCCACCCGTTTGTCCAGGTTTCTGGGCATCCAGTCGGCGCTGCCCATGTAGACCTCCGGGCTGCCGTCGTTTTCAAAACAGAAAATCCGGGCATGCTCCAGGAAGTTGCCCACAATGGAGTGGACGGATATGTTCTCGCTCAGGGACGGAATCCCTGCCTTTAAGCAGCAGATACCCCGGACCACCAGTTCAATCTTCACCCCGGCGCAGGAGGCCTCATAAAGGGCGGCGATAATCTCCTTGTCGCAGAGGGAATTCATCTTGGCCATAATGTGGGCAGGCCGGCCTTTCCGGGCATTGGCCGTCTCCCGCTGGATCATTTTCACGAACTTGCTCCGCAGCCACAGGGGGGCCAGGGACAGCCTGTTCCAGGTGGGGGGCTCCGAATAGCCGGACAGCATGTTGAACACGGCTGTGGCGTCCTCACCGATCTTGGGGCGGCAGGTCATAAGGCCGCAGTCCGTGTAAAGCCTGGCCGTGGAATCGTTGTAATTGCCGGTACCCAGGTGGACGTAGCGGCGGATGCCGTCTTCCTCCCGGCGGACCACCAGGGTGATCTTGCAGTGGGTTTTCAGGCCCATAAGGCCGTAGATCACATGGCACCCGGCCTGCTCCAGCTTCTTGGCCCAGTTGATATTGTTCTCCTCGTCAAACCGGGCTTTCAGCTCCACCAGCACGGACACCTGCTTGCCGCTTTCCGCCGCCTCGGCCAGGGCCGCCACAATGGGGGAATGGCCGCTGACCCTGTAGAGGGTCTGCTTGATAGCCAGCACCTCCGGGTCCCGGGCCGCGGTGCGGACAAAGTTCACCACCGGATCAAAGGTCTGGTAGGGATGGTGCAGCAGAATATCCCCGTCCCGGATACTGGTGAAAATGTCCTGGTCATTCATCAGGGCCGGCACCGGCTGGGGGATGTGGGGCCTGGTCTTTAAGTGGTCAAATCCCTCCATGCCGTACATTTTCATCAGGAAGGTCAGATCCAGGGGCCCGTTGATGGAGTAAATGTCCCCGGCCCCTACGGCCATCTCTTTCCGGAGGATTTTCAGAAGGCGTTTGTCCACTCCCTCCTGGACCTCCAGGCGGATGACTTCGCCCCACTGGCGTTTCTTAAGCTGTTTCTTGATCTCCGCCAGCAGGTCGCTTGCTTCCTCCTCGTCCAGGGTAAAGTCGGCGTTGCGCATGATCCGGAAGGGATGGGCGGCCACAATATTGTAGTTGAGGAAAAGCTGGTTCATGTTCCGCTCGATCAGCTCTTCCAGAAGAATCACCCGTTGTTTTCCGTCTTTTCCCCGGGGCAGCTCCACGATCCGGGGCAGCACCGAGGGCACCTGGACCATGGCGAACTCCAGCTCTTCCTTCTCGTCCTTTTTCTGGACCAGGGCCGCAATGTTTAAGGATTTGTTGCGGACTAAGGGGAAGGGGCGGGAGGAGTCCACAGCCATGGGGGTCAGCACCGGGTACACGGTCTCCTGGAAATACCGGTCCACGTACCTGCCTTCCTCCCCGGTCAGTTCCTCATGGCTGCCCACCACTGCCAGGCCCTGGGCCTCCAGGGCCGGCAGCAGGGAACGGTTGTAGGTGGAGTACTGGAGGTTCACCAGCTCGTGGGTCTTTTTGCCGATCATGTCCAGCTGTTCCTCGGGCTTTAAGCCTGCAATGTCCAGTTTTTTGTATTTGGCGTGGACCTGGTCCTTTAAGGAGGCCACCCGGACCATGAAGAATTCGTCCAGGTTGGAGGCGGTGATGCTCAGGAATTTCAGCCGTTCAAACAGGGGGATCTGTTTGTCCCTGGCTTCCCCCAGAATCCGGTAGTCGAATTCCAGCCAGCTCATCTCCCTGTTTACGTAGTTTTGGGGGTTGGTATAGATGTTTTCTGTCTCTGCCATATGTTACACCTTCTTTGATCATTGTAGCGGTTTACCGGCTTTCGGCACGTTTATTCTTCTGTCTCAGCACCGGCCGGATGCCGAAGATTTCCTCAAAGAAATCGCTTTTCTGCTGGATGGAAAGGTCTTCCAGCATCACGTCCTCGGGACAGTCCGTGGTGATCACCAGCTTCTTGTCCTTGACGGCAATGCGGCTTCCTGCCAGCTTGGCCCTGTGGCCCCGGTCCATGGAATTGGCCAGCCGCAGAATGGCCGTAAGCTTGGCTACCACCATCACCAGGTTCTCTGGGGTGGCCAGGCGGCGGCTGCCTACTTCGTCCTGGTGGACCACCACCTCGTTGTACTTAAAGGGCTGCATCTGGTAGCGGACAATGTTGGCCACCAGCTCCCGTTCCAGGTGGGAGAGACCGATCAGCTCCGTGGCCATGATAATATTGTAGGCCCGGTTGGAGGCGTCCCGCATGGTGACGAATTTGCCGCAGGAGTGAAGCACCGAGGCGATTCTCAGAAGCAGGCGCTCCCGCTCTCCCAGTCCGTGGTATTTCTTTAAGCTGTCAAAGACCAGCAGGGCTTCGCTCTCCACGGTCTGCACATGGGACATGTGGCATTTGTACCGCCGGGCCATGTTCCGGGAGGCCACGATAATGTCGTTGTCAAAGTCGTGGTTGAATTTCAGCAGGCCTTTTTCCTGGGCGTATTCTGCCGCAATGCCGTCCTCAATGCGGATGCCGGGCACCCAGAGTCCCTGGGCGCCGGTCAGTTCAAACATCCGTTTGAGAATGGCCGCTGCCGGAAACAGAAGGGCCGCGTATTCGGCATTGACGTCAAAGGTCTCCTCGATCTGGTCCATGTTCATGGTACACAGCCGCCCGAAAAAGTGGTTGAATTCTTCCCGGGAGATCCGGTTCTTCTGGGCGGTCAGGCCGTCCATCCGGTAGTACATGGTGAGAATGGGAGTGCCGATGCCGATCAGGTTCTGGATGTCCCTGTCCTTCAGGTATATTTTCCGGTAGGTTACCAGCTCGTTGTCAATGATCTCCCGGATCAGGCTCTGCTCCTGCCGGGCCGTGGCCTGGACCTGGGTCATGTAGTGTTTCAGCCGCAGAACCCCCAGAGGCAGGTTCTGGGTGGATACCAGGGCATCCTTGTCGTACAGGGAGATCTGCAGGCTGCCGAAGCCCATATCCACAATGGCGGTTCCGGTCTGGATGGTCTTCTGGAAGTCCGCGTCCCGGCTGGCCAGGGCCTTGTAGCTGGTAAACCGCTGTTCCGAGTTGCTGACCACATAGATGCGGATGCCGGTGCGCACCTGGATCTGGTCCAGAATGATCCGGCTGTTTTGGGCCTCCCGCAGGGCCGTGGTGGCGCAGGCCCGGTAGTCGGTGACCTGGTAGGTCTTCATGATCCGCCCGAATTCTTCCAGCACCTGGCAGATTTCCTCCACCAGGGGGTAGCTGATCTTGCCGGTGTCAAAGGTGTCCCTGCCCAGGGCAATCATGTGGCGGACGTGGTCGATCTGCCGCACACCGGATTTGGCGGAAATCTCGTAGATTCCCATTTCCAGCTCAAAGGAACCCAGGTGGATGGCTGCAAACGTGTGTATCATGGGGTATTCGCCTTCTTTCTATAAAACAGGGCATATGTCCCATACACCCTGACGAATTTCAATATCTTTGCAACAGTTCAGATACCCTTTGAACCGTTACCTGCCTTTCAGTAATTTCCAAAGATCCGCAGATTCCCTGCCTCCGCCGCGATGCCGTCCAGGGCATTGCCCAGGCCCGGGTCCTGGAGACTGCCTTCCAGATCAATGAAAAAGCGGTATTCCCAGTTCCGGCCGGGAATGGGGCGGGATTCGATCCGCACCATGTTGACCCCGTTAAAGATAAAATGTCCCAGCATGTTGTACAGGGATCCGCTGTGGTGGGGCAGCTCGAAACAGATGCTGACCTTGGCAGCGTCCTGGCGGTAAATGGGCCGGCTGGTAAGGATCATGAACCGGGTGGTATTGCTGCGGTTGTTCTGGATGGAGGCTGCCAGCGTCTTTAACCCGTAGAGCCTGCCTGCGATCTCGCTGGCCACGGCTGCCTGGGTGGGGTCATTGTCCTCCAGCACCTTCTTGGCGGCCACAGCCGTATTCACCAGGCTTACCTGCTTCCAGCCCTTGTGGGCGTTGAGAAAGTCCGAGCTCTGCATCAGGGCCTGGGGATGGGAGTAGACGGTGCGGATGCCTTCCAGGGTGGCGTCCTGGCCTGCCAGCAGGGCATGGTTTACCGGGAGAAATGTCTCGGCAACCATGTAGTTGTGGTATTTCACCAGAAGGTCATAGTTGTCTGCCACGGCGCCTGCGGAGGAATTCTCAATGGGCAGGACCCCATAGTCGGCCCAGCCTTCCTGGACCTCCCGCATGGCGTTTTCGAAGGTAAGCACCGGATAGACCTTTGCCTCCTGCCCAAAGTACTGGAGGGCGGCCGCGTGGCCGTAGGAGCCTTCCACCCCCTGGTAGACCACCCGCACCGCACCGGCGGGAAGGGCATCTACCTTCTGGAATCCCTGGTGGCAGCGTCTGCCGTGTTCCGCAAATACTTCGTACTGGGTACGGCGGCTGATGGCCAGGATCTGGGTAAACAGTTCGCCTACTGCCTTCCGGTCCCCGTCATTTGCGGCCAGGGCTTCCAGGGCCTTAAGCTGACCTTCTTCCCCCTCCCCGTCATGGACGGGACTTCCGGTACTGATTTTGCTGGCGGCTGTCAGGCGGCACAGCTCTAAGCGTTCTTCAAACAAGGCTGCCAGCTGCCGGTCAATGGCGGACAGCCGGGATTTGTAATCTGTATGGTCCAAGATATGTACCCTCCTTTTATGAGGCTGTCTGTTCCTTTTCCAGCATTCCGATAATCACGTCACGGGTGTAGGCGCCGGGACGCTTGCGGGATTCCGGGGGAAGTTCTTTTACACGGAAAGGTCTGCCGTACTCAATGGTCACATGGGCGGGACGGACAAAGGGAATGTGGTTCTCGAAAATAGCCGGGGTGCCGGTGATGGCTACCGGGACTACGGGGCAGCCGGATTTCTCCGCGATCTTTAAGCTGCCCTCCCGAAACTGCATCAGGTCCAGGGGGTCTTTGCTTTCATTGCGGGTTCCTTCCGGGAAGATCCAGACAGAGACGCCTTCTTTGATTTTCTCGATTCCCTGGAGAATGGTTTTTAAGCCTTCTTTGATATTGTCCCGGTCCAGAAAGAGGCAGTTGACCAGTACCATCCAGTCGGACAGAAGGGGCCACCGGAGCATCTCCTTCTTGGCCACAAAGCCCAGCAGGCCTGGGACCGTGGTATAGCCCAGAAGTATATCGTAGTAGCTCTGGTGGTTGCCTACGTAGAGGACGGCTCCTTCCGGAATATTCTCCAGACCTTTGACGGTGACTTTGACACCAGAGATTCTTAACAGCAGGGTGAAGACTTTTTTTACGATATCCTGGCTGTGCTGTCTCTGCTTCCGGGGGTCTTTCCTGGCAGAGCGCTTCTCCAGCAGCAGGAGTGGGTAGCTGACGACCAGAAAGCCGATCAGGATCACTGCTACCAGTATAATTCTTATCATTTGCTGCACCTCTCTTGACGTAACTTTTTCCTGCATACCAGTATATAAAAAAAAGGGAGTAAAAACAAGTGGTTGTTTATACATTCTTTTTCTGCCGGGTAAGCCGTTCAAAGAACAGGCCGGTGGCAAACCACAAGGGGGCAAAATCCAGGCGGATCAGGCCGTTGATGCTGGACTGGCGGCCTGTGTAATCCCAGGGACACATGCCCCGTGCCTTGAGCCAGGTGCCGGATACGTATTCTGCCGTAAAGATCAGTACCATGTAGAGTACTCCGTGGCGCATATACTGGTCCGTGGTCCGGCAGGGGCTGTCCCCGATCCACCGGTCTACCCAGTTTCCGATGGGGGCCAGAAGGGCTCCCATGCCGTAGATGGGGAACATCAGAAGTGAGGTGCGTCCCATAAGCCGCCAGTCGTGGGCCATAACGGACTCCATGGAGGTAAACATCACCTCCAGGCACCAGCCTGCAATCCCGCATTTACAAAAATTAAGTGGAAAGTCTCTCATTTTTTTCATGGGGATTAGTATGCGCAGGACCGGCGGATGGTATGCAGGGTTCTTACAGGAACTGGTTGCGGGCCGGACTGTAGTGGAAACCGGCTGCGGCCAGCCGCTCCTCCAGGGCCTTCCGGTCCTGGTCCAGGGCAGCGCACAGTTCCTCCAGGCTGGGGTAAAAGTCCCTCAGCTGTGTATTTAAGTAGCTCATCAGCATCACTGGATCTTTGGGGATCATGGCGTGGAACTCCTTTTTATAGTTTCTTGCCGGCCAGTATTTCCTCGTAGTCTTTCAGGTTCTCTGCCAGAAGCTGCGGGGTGTTAAGGCCGTAGGGGCAGTGGGACATGCACTGGTTGCAGTGAAGGCAGTCCTTGATCTTCATCATTTTCTCCTGGCCTGCCGGGGACAGGTGGGCGGCGGAGGGAGAGCGGCGCAGCAGCAGGGACATGCGGGCGCAGTTGTTGATCTCGATCCCCACCGGGCAGGGCATGCAGTAGCCGCATCCCCGGCAGAAGCTTCCGGAAAGCTGGCTGCGGTCTTTTTCGATCAGTTCCCGGATCTGGCCGGTCATGGCCGGCGGCTGGGTGATATAGCTCAGGAATTCGTCCAGCTCCGCTTCTTTCTGGATACCCCAGATAGGCAGTACATTGTCGTACTGGTCCGCAAAGGCGTAGGCTGCGGCGGAATTGTTGATCAGGCCGCCGGACAGGGACTTCATGGCAATAAAGCCTATGTTGCGGGTCTTACAGGCTTCCACCAGATGAATGTCCTTGTCACTGCTGAGATAGCAGAAGGGGAACTGGAGGGTGTCGTAAAGGCCGGAGTCAATGGCTTCCTGGGCCACGGCCAGACGGTGGTTGGTGATGCCGATGAACCGGATCTTCCCCTGCTCCTTTGCCTTTAGGGCTGCCTCGTAGAGACCGGTACCATCCTCCGGTTTCGGACAGAAGGAGGGATTGTGGAACTGGTAGACATCCACATGGTCGGTTTTCAGCAGGGTCAGGCTGGTCTCCAGATCCTTCCAGAACCCGTCCACAGTGGTGGACATGGTTTTGGTCGCCAGGCAGATGTGGCTGCGGACGTCTGATAAGGCATTGCCCAGCTTCTCTTCACTGTCCGTGTAGGCCCTGGCCGTGTCAAAGAAGGTAATGCCGCCTTCATAGGCTTTCCGGAGAATCTTCACGGCTTCTTCCATGGAAACCCGCTGGACCGGCAGGGCCCCAAAGCCGTTCTTGTTGACTGTGATGCCGGTTCTTCCTAATGTAACATTTGTCATGTAAATTCCTCCTGCTTCTGCTGTTTTTTTGATTTTTATGGAAACCTGCTTTCCTGCTGGTGTGTCCGGCCTGCGGAAACGGTTTTCCTTACGGTTTTTGTTACAGTATAGCACAACTCAGGGAATACAGCTATAGCGGGAACGTTTTTTAAGTTAAAAGCTGTCTGCATATTTGTAACAGTTCAGACGGGGCATCTTCTTGCCCCCGAAAAGCTTCGGGGACAAGAAG
>CAJTOV010000124.1 GCA_910577765.1 uncultured Lachnospiraceae bacterium | reverse complement strand
ACTTTCTGCCGGTACTTCCATGACCTCCCCGGTCCTGGTTCCCCAGGCTTTCCACCTCTTCAAACTGGATTCGCGGCTGGTGTTCCATGATCCGGAACTGGCAGATCCGGTCTCCCGCATGAATCCGGGTATCCCGCAGGGCATATGCGGCGAAAAACCACTGGTCCTGGTCTCCACAATAGCTTTCGTCAATAACGCCCATATGATTCGTCTGAATGATGCCAAAATTCTTGAAGGTGCTGCTTCTGGGCACCACATGGGCCTCATAGCCCCTGGGCAGCTCCATGGCCACCCCCAGGGGAATCAGGCGGAATTCCCCTGTCTTCATTTCCACATCCTCTGCCGCCCGCAGGTCAATCCAGTCAGATTTTCCGTCTATGTAGTCCAGCCGCTCTATCCTGTCAGATAAATACCGGATTCGAATCCGTTTGTCCATGGTCTGTTTCCTCTCTTTCCAGTTCTTCCAGCCGGTCCCCGTTTTCTTCCTCCAGGGTCCCGTCAATGTTCAGCTTCAGTTGCAGTTCCTCCTCCACTTCCTGGATGATCTCCCCCTCCTGCTCCGGATTCACGGTGGGCAGGTCCATGACCGAACTGACACCGAATCTGCGCAGGAACTCCTCCGTGGTGGCGAACTGGGCCGGTCTTCCCGGCGCATCCAGCCTGCCTGCCTCATAGACCAGCCCGTACTCTACCAGCCGGTTCACCGCATGGTCCGAGGATACCCCGCGGATTCTGGATATTTCCAGCTTGGTCACCGGCTGCTTGTAGGCGATGATGGACAAGGTTTCCAGGGCCACCTCGGTCAGCAGGTGCTTCTTGGGCGCCGATGCTACCCGGATCAGGTTCTCATAGTATTTTACCCGGGTGGACATCTGGTAAGCCCCTTCCAGCTCCAGAATCTGCATTCCCCGGTTCTCATCCTCATAGCGTTTCCGGAGACTCTCCACCACGCGCTTTGCCACCTTCTCGCTCTGGTCAATGGCCAGAGCCAGCTGGGACAGTTCCACCGAATTGCCCATGGTAAACAGCACCGCCTCCACAGTGGCCTCCCAGTCACTTTCCGGAAAAATCTCCCCGTTGGCCGCGGCACCGGACAGTTCCTCCAGGTCCAGCTCCAGCTGTTCCTCTGCCTCCATCTCCCTGTGCCGCGCCTCAACCGCTTCCAGGTCAAACCCTTCCTCGTCATCCTCAAATATACTTCCCATTGGCCGCTCTGTCCGTCCTCTTCCTCTAATCTTCCCCCGGCCGTTTCCCTGGCCAGGCTCCTGCCGGATACCTGCCCGGGACTCCTGATCCCCGGGCCTTCCTTCCCAAAGTGCAGCTGCCGTCCACACAGCGGGTCCTGTCAGTCCCCATCCATGGCCGCCAGTTCCTGAAGCTCTTCCTCACTCAGCTCCGTCTCCTGACCTTCCTCCTCCAGGATATCGATCTGTATGTCATCAAACAGATGCTCCTGGACAAGACCGATCTTCCCGATCTTCATCAGCTCCAGAACCGCCAGGAAGGTGACTACCACCTCCAGCTTGTCCCCCTGCCTCTGTAAGATCTGGCGGAAGCTGAACTTCCGCCTCTTCCTGGCAAAATCCAGTACATCCAGAATCCGCATCTCCAGGCTCACCGGCTCCCGCTTAATGGTGCCGAAATTGCTGCGGATCGGGTCTACCTTATCCTTCTGGCGCTTCATAACCGAGTCAAAGACCCGCTGAAGCTTTGCCAGGGTCAGTCCGTCAAGAAGGGCGTCCAGGTCCACCGGCGCCTCATACCTGGCCACCTCCTCCGGAACCGCCGGCAGCCGGAACCAGATCCCCGCCGCATGCTCCTCCAGATCCAGAAGCCGCTGGGCCATAAGCTTGTACCGTTTATACTCCAGGAGCCGTGCCACCAGCTCTGCCCGTGGGTCTTCCTCTTCTCCCTCTTCGTTGACCTCAGCCGGAAGCAGCATCCGGGACTTGATATCCAGCAGGGTAGCCGCCATCACCAGGAAATCGCTGACAATATTCAGATCCTCCTTCTCCATCCGGCTCACATAATCCAGATACTGCTGGGTGATCTCCGAGATGGGGATATCATAGATGTCCACCTTGTTCTTTTCGATCAGGTGCAGCAGAAGATCCAGAGGACCCTCAAATGTTTCCAGCTTATAAGAAATTGCCATATACCCTTGTCCTTACTGAAATTTGATTTGCGGGAACCGTTTCGGTATCCCGGGAACCCTTATGCTTTCCATCCGGTTGCTGTCCGGCTGCAGAGCCGGACACTAACCCATAGTAAGCAGTATAACAAAAAATCCATGTTCTGTAAATACAGAACATGGATAAGTCTTACCCCCTGTACCGGATACTCCCGTCTTCTTCCCTCTCAAAATGACAGAAAAACAGGTCCCAGGTCATCTGTGCCATCTCTGCCGTATAGGTATGGGGACAGCCTCTCATAACCGTGTACTGTACCATGGGAACATGCTTCCCGTCATACAGCACAAGGGTGTGGTAATGGCCATTGTCGTACCAGTTATCAGCCGTAAAATCCACTCCGTTGGCCATGCAGCAGGTTTCCAGGGTCTTCCAGGCCAGACCGCCTTCCGTCAGTCTGGAGTCAGACACGTCATACTCTCCCATCATGAACCACACCGGCACCGGGACCGTCACATCCAGAGGTTTCACCTCCTCCGGACTCCACCCGCCCAGGGCTCCGGTGGGACCAAAGGCTGCGAACCGCTCCGGCATGGCCCTCATCAGCCGCTGCACCATCCGTGAGCCATTGGAATGCCCTGCCGCATAGATCCGTTTCCGGTCCACCGGATATGTGGCTTCCATATAATCCAGCAGCTCCCGGAAATAAAGCTCCTCCTTGCCCCCCTCCACTTCCGCATCCCAGTGGGGAACCGGAAACCGGGCGATTCCGTCGTTGGCCGGATACCCGGATGCAAATACCACAAAGAATCCCCGCTCCTCTGCAATCCGCTGCCAGTCACTGGTATGTTCAAAATATTCCGAATTGCAGGACAAGCCATGAACAGCCACCACCAGAGGCCAGGTTTTCCCGCTGTCCGGCTCACAGCAGGAAGGCACATACACATCCCAGTACCGGGCAAGTCCTCCGATCTGCCGTTCCACCCGCACGATCCCCGTCTCCTCCAGGGTCCGGCGAAGCCGCAAATGATTGTTGCCGAAGCCACCCCACCGGGAATACCTGGACACAAATTCCACCATGGCCCGGTTCCATTCTTCCCTTCCTATATTCCCTGCCGACTCTCCGCCGCAGAGCCACACCTGGGATACTGGCTGTTCATTGACAAAATACGCACCAGGCCTGGCCTGCTCCAGATACACCTTTCCATATTGGTTACTAAGCCTGTCTTCCCTGGCATGAATGAGTTTCTTCATATAAAGAAAGGTATCCGTTCCCCTGCCTTCCCGGTCAATGAGAAATGCCGGCAGGGGGATCTGGGTCTTCTTTCTGGTATCCACTCCGTCGGAGGGAAGCTTTTCCAGTACCTCCAGAAGTTCCGGGTCCACAGAACAGTCTCCGTCTGCCGCCAGGGCTCCATAGGTGGCACTGTAGGTCAGGGCGTAGGACACGGCCATCCTGGCCCCGTCCCCCAGCCCCATGGGGTAAATGCAGGATTCACAGATATCCACCGTAAGTCTCTGGCCGAATTCCCGTTTTACCACTTCATTGGCATAATCAAAAACCTGCTCTGTTTCCTCTGCTTTCCAGTTCCTGCTTTCCAGAATCAATAGGGCCATATGGCTGTCATCCGCCAGCTCCTTCCAGTTCTCCCATGCCACAAAGGCTTCCCCGTCCATGCCTGACGGCGGAAAAACCAGGGCTGCCGCCCCCTTGGAATGCATGCCGTCAGGTACGTAAACACTATAGGGGCGGTCCTGGTCCCCGGTCCGGGCCTCCTTCCTGTGCAGTCCGGTATTGATCTGGACATAAGGACGCGCCCGGTCCAGCCGCTCCTCTGCCACCGGCGGAAATGGATAGCGCCGGGACATGGACCTTGGGGCAGGTACATAAGGCTCTCCCTTCGGAATGCCCGGCATCAGGATGGAACGGTTATTCCTGGGACTGAAATGAAAACTTGTGTATTTCCTTCTGGACATATTCGATGTTCTCCTTTCCTCCGGCTGCTGCCCCGGAAGGCCGCAGCCCTTATGCGTTCCCCTGCCCTCAGCATCCATTCAGTTCCCGCACCCGGCAGCAGGATACAAAGTGATCCGGCAGAACTTCCTCCAGCTTCTGGGGCCGGCGGCAGTCGTCGGCGGCATAGATACACCGGTCCGCAAACCGGCATCCCGGCTCCGGGTCAATGGGTGAGGTGATCTCCCCTTTCAGCACGATCCGCTCCCTGGGATGCAGGATATCCGTGGTGGGAATCGCCGAAAGCAGCGCCTTGGTATACGGATGCAGCGGCCGGTCAAACAGCTCCCTGGTAGGACTGGTCTCCACCAGCTGGCCCAGATACATGACCGAAATATTCCGGGAAATATGCCGGACCACAGCCATATTGTGGGTGATGAACATGTAGGCCAGTCTGTGCTCCTGCTGCAGGTCCATCAGCAGATTCAGCACCTGGGCCTGGATGGACACATCCAGGGCAGATACCGGTTCATCACAGACAATAAACCTGGGATTCAGTGCCAGGGCCCTGGCGATTCCTACCCGCTGTCTCCTTCCTCCGTCCAGCTCATGGGGATAGCTGAGGCGGATTCGCCGGGCGATTCCTACCATGTCCATGAGACGGTGGACTTCCCGGTCAATTTCCGGGCCTTTGCATTTCTTCATCAGCATAATGGGCTCCCGGATGGTATCTTCCACGGTCATCCGGGGATTCAGGGAGGAATAGGGGTCCTGGAAAATGATCTGCATGTCACTGCGCAGCCGCCGGATCTCCTCCCTGGACGGATGGGTAATATCCCGCCCGTCAAAAAACACCTGGCCGCCTGTACTCTCCTGAAGGTGGATCACCGTACGTCCCAGGGTGGACTTGCCGCAGCCGGATTCCCCCACCACCCCCATGGTCTCCCCGGCACGGATGGACATGGTCACGTCATCCACCGCATGGACAGCGCCTCTGGGACCGTAAAAATATTTTTTCAGATTCTTTATCTCGACTAATGCCATATTCTCCTCCCTATCCTCCTTCAGGTATCCCCAAACGGTTATCCCAGACCTGTCTGCTGCGTATGGTTTCCACCTCCGCTATAGGGACAGCTGGTGAAATGCTCCGGACGGACCTCTGTAAGCGGGGGCTTTGTTCTTCTGCATACATCCGCAGCATGGGGACACCTGGGATGGAAACAGCAGCCCTCCGGCAGGTCTGTAGGGTCCGGCGGCAGTCCCTCAATATTGGCCAGTCTGGCCGTATCCACCGACAGATCCGGGATAGCCCCGAACAGTCCTGTGGTATAGGGATGGGACGGGTGCAGAAAAACCTCCTCCCGGCTTCCGTATTCCAGGATCTCTCCCCCATACACCACAGCCACCTGGTCACACATCCGGGCCACCACCCCCAGATCATGGGTGATCAGGATCATGGAGGTATTGTGCTGTTTTTTCAAGTCATCAATCATATCCAGGACCTGGGCCTGGATGGTCACGTCCAGGGCCGTGGTTGGCTCGTCTGCCAGAAGCAGCTGGGGATTGCAGGCCAGGGCCATGGCAATCACCACCCGCTGCTTCATACCCCCGGAAAACTGGTGGGGATATTCATGGTACCGGACTCTTGGGATTCCCACCATCTCCAGCATATCCCCGGCAATCTCCCGGCAGGTCTTATCCCTTAATTCCTGGTGCTTCTGCACCACCTCGGCAATCTGGTCCCCCACCTTCATAATGGGATTCAGGGCGGTCATCGGGTCCTGGAACACCATGGTCACCTGGCCGCCGCGGACCTTTCTCATGGCCGCCTCCCCCAGCTTTAAAAGGTCCGTACCCTCCAGTTCAATCCTTCCTCCCCGGACCCGTGCCTGGGCATCGGGAAGCACCCGCAGGACCGCTTTGGCAATGGTGGTCTTTCCTGCCCCGGTTTCCCCTACCAGCCCCAGGGTCTTTCCCCGTTCCAGTTCAAAGGACACACCATTGACCGCGTGGACAATCTTTCCTCCGGTCCTATATTCCACCACCAGATCCTTTACCTTTAAAAATGCGCTGTCATTCTTCCTCATATCCAGCTCCTCCCCATCAGTCTTTCAGCTTCGGGTCCAGGGCATCCCTGAGACCGTCCCCGAACATATTCAGGCACAGCACGGAAATGGCAATGAACAGTCCCGGAAAAATCAGCAGATGGGGATAATCCCGCAGATATCCCCTGGCTGCCGACAGCATGGCGCCCCACTCCGGCGTAGGCGGCTGCACCCCAAGCCCTATGTAGCTGAGAGCCGCCAGTTCCAGGATTGTACGGGCTACTCCCATGGTGGAGGAAACAATCAGCGGGGACCAGCTGTTGGGTATGACATATTTTACGATCTTCCGGAATGTACTGCATCCGATGGCCTCCGCAGCCTCCAGGTACTGCTCCTCCCGGGTGCGCATTACCGTCCCCCGCAGCAGACGCACTGTACCGGGAATAGACCCTACCGAAATGGCAATCACGGTCTTGTCCAGCCCTACCCCCAGAGCAGCCGAAATAATGATGGTCAGCAGGGTGCTGGGAATTGCCTGAAGCACATCCAGACACCGCATGATCATGGTATCGGAAAACCCTCCGAAGTATCCGGCCACTGCACCGATGACCATTCCGATGGCAGTGGAGAACACCACCGCAAGGATACTGATGCTTAAGGAGTACCGTCCTCCGTAAAAGATCCGTGTCAGAAGATCCCTCCCCATATCGTCGGTTCCGAACCAGTGGGCCCGGGAAGGCCCCTGATTGATGGCCCGGATATCCATCCGGCTGTATTCATAAGGGGAGATCAGAGGAACCAGAATCACACCTGCCACCAGCACTGCCAGCAGGATCAGGCCGAACATGGCATTGGGATTTTTGCTGATGCGTTTCAGGATAATGAGAAACCGGTTCTCCTTTCTCTCCAGATCCGTTTCCTTTGTCTTCCACATACAGGCCCCTCCTATGCTTTTTTCTTTCTGCCGCTGTTTTCATACCGGGCCCGGATTCGCGGGTCATTAAACCCATAGCAGAGATCCACCAGCAGCATGATCACCGCAAAGACAATGGCAAGCATGACCACACACCCCCGGACAATGGGATAATCCCGCTGGTTGATGGCTGTAATCATGTACTGGCCGATCCCGGGGAAGGAAAATACATTTTCGATCACAATGGACCCGCCGAAAATCACGGCCAGGTTGGTCCCTGCCAGGGTGATAATGGGATTCAGGGCATTGGGCAGGGCATGCTTTACAATCACCTCCAGCTGGGACAGTCCTTTGGACCGGGCCGTAACCACATAGTCGGAACGGATCACTTCCAGCATACTGGACCGGGACTGGCGGGCCTGGGTGGCGATTCCTCCAAAGCACAGGGAGCCCGTAGGCAGCACATAATGCTGCCAGGTGCCGATGCCGCTGGCCGGAAACCATCCAAGCTTCAGGGAAAACAGAAGGACAAACAGCAGCGCCATCCAGAAAGTGGGGATGGATACTCCAAGAAGCGCGATGATCATGCTGACCCGGTCTCCCACCCCGTTCTGATGGACCGCCGAGATAACTCCCAGAGGAATCCCTATGCCAAACGCCACAATGATGGAAGCAACCCCCAGGGTCACCGTCCTTGGAAGGCGGGCCAGAATCTCATCCCGCACCGGTGCTCCGGTCAGGTAGGACGTACCAAAATCAAATCTCAGGAACATCCGGTAAAGATAATCTCCCAGCTGGACGAAGAACGGCCGGTTCAGCCCAAGCTGCTCCCGCATCTGGTTCAGTTCGTATTCCGTGGCCGTACTGCCCAGCATGATCTGGGCAGGGTCACCGGGAACCAGAAACAGGATTCCAAAGATCAGAATGGCTACTGCCAGCACTACCGGTATGATCTGAAGGATTCGTTTTCCCACAAATCTAAGCATAATCCTCTCTCCTTTTCGCTGGTGTGGCAGTCCGTCAGTTCCATGTGTATTCCGACGCAGTAGGCACAAAGTTGCCTCTGGTATCAAATACCGGCCTGCTGACCACCTGGCTTCTGGTCACATAATTGGCCTGCTTGTGGAACAGGCTGTAGTGGTAGGCCTGCTGGGTCATATACTGCTTGGCCTCATCAATGTCTGCCGGGTCCTGGGAAATGGCCGCCTTGTCAAGAAGATCATCCAGCTTATCATCCCGCACACCAGCCATGTTGTGCTCCGCATACTGGCGGCTGTTTAACTGGTTCCACAATGCCGTAATATGTCCGCTGGTGGTATTGTAGGAAATGTTTAAGTCAAACTTCTGGGTATCTGTCTGGTAAGTATTCCACAATGCCTGTTCAAAAGAGGTAACCTCCGCCTGGATGCCCACATCTGCCAGAAGAAGCTGGATGGTCTGGGCGGTCTTGGACCGGATCTCATCCGTGTCACAGAGAATCGTCAGGGTAAAATCGCCGGGCTGAAAGCCTGCTTCCGCAAGCAGTGCCCTGGCCTTTTCCGGATCATAGCCGTAATAGTCTTCCGTGGCCCACTTATCCTGGTATCCGATACTGATATCGCTGCCATAACAGTACTCCGGCTCCCCATGCCCTTCCAGGACCACCTGGATCAGGGCATCCACATCAATGGCGTAAAGCACCGCCTGGGCAATGCGCACATCATGAAGCGGGCTGTCCTCTGACCGGTTCACCCACATCTGCTGGATGATGCTGTCCCGCAGCCGGGTCACGTCAAATCCCTCTGCGCTGGCGCCGCCCTCCATAAAGCGGGAGGCATTGGTATAGTTGAGGGTTGTGACCACATCATAGGTCCCCGTCTCCAGACCAATGGCCATCTGGGCTGATTCGGTGACAAAATAATACTCGATCCGGTCCGTGTTCTGTCTCTGGAAGTCCCCCCGAAGCTCTTCTTTCTGCCAGTAGTTTTCATTCTTTACCAGGGAGAGGGAGGAACCGGTGACCCAGTTGTCCACCACATAAGCCCCTGTACCGACCGGCTGGGTCCGCATACAGTCCCCGCTGGCTTCATAGGCCTTCTTTGACACCACATGGACCCGGGACATCATCCGCTCCACGGCTCCGGCAGCCTCCTTGTTGCATGCCAGCTCCACCGTGTAATCACCAGTCTTTTCGATAGAATCCATGTTGCCTGTAAGGGCTGTGTGCTGGTTTCCGCTTCCGTTGTTCAGACACTCCTCATAACTGAATACCACATCATCGGCTGTAATGGGATTGCCCTGGGAATCTTTAATGTAATCATACAGCTCAATCTCATATACCACATGGGTGGGGGTGGATTTTTCCGGAAGCTTCTTATAGGATTTGGCCAGCATATAGCCATAGGAGCCGTCCGCTTCCAGACTCAGCAGCGTCTCGTAGGTATAGGACAGCACATTCCACCGCCCACTGGAACTGCCCTCATCAAAGGTTCCCAGGGAGCCGGGATCAGAGGTTGCCGCGATCCGTACCACCTTCTCCCCTGGCGCTGCCGGAGCCGAAGTACCGGTCTGGGTTCCCGGCTGCTGTGGGGCTGCCGTGGCTGCCGGTGCTCCTGATGCGGCGGCGGTGGAATCTGTGGAGCTGCTGCCTCCCGAGCCTGACCCGCAGGCGGTCATGGAAGCGATCACGGCACCGGATAG
This sequence comes from uncultured Lachnospiraceae bacterium, assembly GCA_910577765.1. Lineage (GTDB taxonomy): Bacteria > Bacillota > Clostridia > Lachnospirales > Lachnospiraceae > Brotaphodocola. The sequence goes on along the minus strand of CAJTOV010000124.1, from coordinate 1,510 downwards.
TGCTATTGCCATTACACGTTTCATAAGCTTCATACGTTCTTCCTCCCTTATACTGGATCTTGTAAATAAAAACGTTTTTCTGATGCATTCACAATAACACCGTCCAGAACATTTGTCAATACTGTTGTTTTATTTCATCATATTCGCCATATTTTATGTATATTTTTTATCATTTATGCATAATTGACATGCTTGACACCGTCATTTATACTAACTATTATAAAAACGTTTTTCCGACGGTTTGCTCAGTTTCTGCATACAGTCCCCAACATTTCAGCGCAAAACAAGGTAAAAGTTCGAAGTATGGACTGGAATAATTTTCCAGGTCTGATAAACTAAAGATACCCTCAGTGGATAATGGGACACACGCCCCTTGTCCACTGAGGGTAAAGAATGCAAAAGGAAGCAGGCCTTATGAAAACAAAGACGAAAATTACGGATGTTGCAAAGCATGCCGGTGTATCCATTTCCACTGTTTCCCATGTCATCAATAAGACACGGTTTGTCTCTGACCAGACACGCCTGAAGGTGGAGAAGGCCATCCGGGAGCTAAATTACGCCCCGGACATGGCGGCCCAGAGTCTCAAAAGCGGGAAACGCCGGATGATCGGCTTTCTGGCCCCGGACCTTTCCAACCGGTTCTTCTCCCTGCTGCTGGAGGAAATCGAGGATACCCTATGGACCTCCGGCTACAGCCTGGTGGTAGCCAACACCCGGGAGAACTATGAGCGGGAGCTTAACGGACTCCAGCTTCTGACCTCCGGCATCACTGACGGAATCATCATGGCTTCCACCTTCCGATACTACAAGGACTTTGCCGCCTGTATTCCCCAGGATTTTCCGGTGGTACAGATTGACCGCTTTCCCCTGGGGTGTACCGGAGACTGTGTACGCGTTTCCACCTATTCTGCCATCCATGATTCCATCATGGACCTGATCCGGGAAGGCCACAGGCGAATCGGATATATCGCCAGTATTGAGCGTTTAAGCTCCACAGAGGAGCGTCTGAACGGCTACCGCAACGCCCTGGAGCAGGCGGGCATTGCCCTGGACCCGGCACTGATCAAGCAGGGGGATGCCAGAAGCAGAAGCGGCTACGAATGTATGAAGGAGCTGGTGGAAGAACAGGTGAAAGCCGTATTCATCTCCAACAGCGTCATGGCAGTGGGGGCCATCTCCTACCTGGACAACCGCGGCCTGAAAGTCGGCAAAGATATGGAGATCATTTCTATCCGGGATTATGAATGGCACCGGTTTGAGCTGGAAAATGTCCGTACCGTAGAGCAGCCCGGACGGGAAATGGCCCGTCTGGCTGCCCAGCAGATCATCCGCAGAATCGAAGATCCCCAGGCAGCCCCCAGTGAGATCATTCTGCCTGCCACCTACAGCAAACGGTACGAACACGATTAGTACATCGCTGCACGAATCCCGAAGTAAATAGTGCAACGATGTACTAGTACTGCCTTGCGGAAATAACGGTGAAAAAAGTGCCAGATGTCTGCGGCATCTG
>CAJTOV010000123.1 GCA_910577765.1 uncultured Lachnospiraceae bacterium | reverse complement strand
CTTCTTGTCCCCGATGCTTTTCGGGGGCAAGAAGATGCCCCGTCTGAACTGTTACCCATAGGCTACTGCATGGCAGTCAGACCTCCGTCAACGGCCAGCACCTGCCCGTTGACAAAGGCGGCCGCATCGCTGCACAGATAAAGGGCCGCGCAGGCAATATCCTGCTCCTGGCCGATCCGTCCCAGGGGAATGCGGTCCGTCAGCTTCTTATAGAATACCGGATCGTCAAGCTGGAAGGAGTTGATGGGAGTGCGGACAAAGGTAGGGGCAATGGCGTTGACCGTAATATGGTACTTGCCCCACTCGCAGGCCAGCTGGCGGGTGTACATGTTCACCGCTCCCTTGCTGGCGCAGTAGGCAATATAGTTCTCCGTGGTGCCGATCAGGCTCTTGACCGAAGACAGATTGAGAATCCGGCCATAGCCCTGGGGAATGAAGAACCGCTTTCCTGCCTCCCGGGTGACGGTGTGGAGGCCGTTGAGATTTAGGTCCATGACCTGGGCAAAGGTCTCGTCGTCATAGTCCTCCGCCAGTATGAGCCGGTTGATTCCCGCGCTGTTGACCAGAATATCCAGCCCTCCAAAGCCTTCCCGGACCGCATCCATCATGGCGCTTACATCCTGGGGGGTTGTGATATCGCAGCGCAGGGAAAGGAACCGGCGGCCCAGGGAACCGGCAAGGTCCTTAAGCCCGGCGGCCTTCTCCGGGTGTCCGCCGCAGACTGCCGTGTCGGCGCCGGCCTCAAGCAGGGCGGCGGCAATGGCGCTGCCCAGTCCTCCGGTGCCTCCGGTGACCAGGGCACGCCGGCCTTTTAAAGAAAACAGCTTCTGGTAATCACTCATGGTTCGGTTCCTCCTTATGATCCATGAAAGGTTGTCTGTTACGCCGGGGCAGAGCCCGGAAGCTGCCGGGAATCCGGACAGAATGCCGGCAGCACCGGAGCCCCGGCCATTGGGTCTAAGAAATCTTTCTGGCGAAATAATCCGGGTGGATCTGCTGTACTGGCCTGGCCAGCAGGGGAATCCGGGACAGCAGGCTGGTGTAGATCTCGCAGGCCCGGTCACAGCTTCTTTCGGACAAGGCATCGGTCAGGGCAGAAAGCTCGTAGATGAACCCTTCCGACACGGTGGTATTCAGCGCCGACAGATATAAGACCCGGCGGAAATCCACATCAATCTTCTGGACCGATTCCCAGATAAACTCCATGTCCCCGGCCAGAATATAAAGCTGGTGCATGTAATCCGTAACGAGACGGGAGATGCCGTCCAGCTCCCTGCGCAGCAGCATATCTTCCATCTGGTGGTTCAGATAGCGCAGAACAAAGAACCGGGAGGGGTCGGGATTCCGGATATAGATGGTATTGATGGCGGCTTTTCCCAGCTGGATATGGGTCCACGCGGCCTGGTCCACCCGGTCCGGGTCCAGGGTGGAGACAAAGGCTCCCCGCTTGGGGTAAAGCTCCACAAAATTCTCCCGGGACAGTTTGAAAAAAGTGTCGTGTACCGGGGTCCGGCTTACCTCCAGGGACTCGGCCAGGGTGATCTCGTTAAGCTTCTGTCTGGGAAGGAGCACAAACTCCAGAATGCAGAAGCTGAGTACGCGGTATGCATACTGGCGGGCATCCTCCGATGCCTTACGCGCCAGCAGGTGGATCGCCTTTACAGGAATGATGGACATGGTCAGTAAATCCCTTTCATAAAACGTGTGCGTCTGGTTCCGATTTTATATTGTAGTATAACATATTTTCCAGAAAATGTATGATTGTATTAAAAGAAAAACAAGGTGCCCCGGTATCCCGGGTTACAGTTCACGATGCTTCCTGTCCGGCTGCGCCGGCCAGGAAGATGCCCTGTGAATAGTAACTATCCCGCCAGGCCGTCTGTACGCCGTATTTCAGTGGCCGGCAGGGGACAGATAGCTTGTATGCAATTATTATGATCCATAATATTTACTTTCATTTTATCATAAATTGTGAAAAAAGCAATGGTTAATGAAAAACTCCCAGTATTTTGTGGCAAAAATGATGAAAAAAACAGTTGCAAAGGAAGATGGAATGTGCTATCTTGTATATAAGCCAATAAAATTATTGGAAGGACGCACATGTGAACCCAGGACTGATATGCATTTTCCTGATGACTTGTATGCAATAAGTACCGGTACACATGTGTGGTTATTTATGTTCCGGGACAACAGTTCAGACAGGTCTGTGCATTGGCTGCGCTGACCCTGCGGAAAGGTTATGGCGGCGGGCACTGGCACAGAAGGGGGATGCGGATTTTGCAGCAGTCAGTGGGAATGCCGGAGAATACCGGCAGAAAAAACATGGTATACGAGCTGCTGAAAAACCAGGTACTGAATCTGGAGCTGAAACCAGGGGAGATGCTCAGTGAGAATTCCCTGGCTGCCCAGATGCATGCCGGACGGCCTCTTGTCCGGGATGCGCTGGCCCAGCTTACAGAGGAAGGCTATGTGGTGGTATACCCCCAGCGGGGTACCGAGGTGTCCCTGCTTAGCCAGAGCCGGATACGGCAGGCGGTACAGACCCACATCATTCTGGAGCAGGCGGCGATCCGGGAGATCTGTAAGAAGGGTCTTTCCAGGGAGCAGCACCGGCAGCTGGCTGACATCCTGAAGCTTCAGCAGGAAAGCGGAAGCCGGGAAAGCATCATGGATTTCATTGTGCGGGAGCAGGATTTCTACCATCTGATCATGGCCTTCTGCGGCAAGGAGCTGGTGTGGGATCTGTTCCGGCGGATGGAATGCGACCTGCGGCGGGTGGATTACCTGCGGTATACCACCTTCAACTACCAGGAGAGCATGAGCTCCCCTTCCAGCGCGGAGAACTCCCTGGTGGAAGGCAAGCTTCTGCTGGATAATCTGAGACGGGGGGAGACGGAGGCGGCCTGCCTTGTGTGCTCCAACCATTTCAACACCATTCTCTGGAGTGCGGATACCCTCAGGGGATTTTATCCCCAGTACTTTACCGAATAGTCTGTGGGGGACTGTCCGGTACCGGTAACCGGGGGATCCGGTCTGACACCTTGTTGTCTGTGGCGGCTGCCTGGCCTGCCGCGCCAAAAATTTATTGATACCAGGAGGAAAAATATGGAGTATGTTGTAGGTATTATCTTATTGCTTTCGTTCTTTGGCCTGGCCTACTACTGTATCAAGGGCCATAACCTGATGATCGGATTCCTGTGCATTACGATTCTGTGGACCGTGCTGCCTCTGGCCGGCACCCTGTTTGCCAGTGCGGATTTCCTGGCAGCCAATGAGATTTTGCAGTTCAGCTCCGCCAAAGAACTGGTTGGAATTCTTAACAAGATCTACCAGAGCGCTCCCGAAGGCTGGGGCACTACCCTGGTAAATGTGTGCTGGGGTGCCTGGTTTGGCCGTGTCCTGATGGATACCGGTATTGCTTCCACCCTGATCCGCAAGACCGTGGAGCTGGGCGGCGACAAGCCCATGGTGACCATCGCCCTGCTGAACATCGTTACGGCCCTGATCTTCACAGCCATGACCGGAGCAGGCCCGGTAATCGCCATCGGCGTTATCGTGCTTCCGATTCTCATGTCCTTAGGCGTGCCCAAGGCCATTGCCATGTTCTCCTTTATGGGTTCCGTTGCGGCAGGTATCTATCTGAATCCGGTGAACTTTGCCCAGTACCGGGCATTCTTCATCACTCCGGACCAGATGCCGGATTATACCCTGGGATGGTATGCAGCCCACTGGGGCTATGCGGCCCTTCTGATCATGCTGGTGGTTACCACGGTTCTCTCCGCCGTCTATCTGAAGAGATCCAAGACCTCCCACGCATGGGCAGCCCAGACCCGCGGCGCGGCTCCGGAGCGGAATGCACCCATCTACACCCTGATCCTTCCCATTGTACCGGTGGTACTTAAGATCTGGCTGGATTTCTCCGTGATCGGAGGCTTTGTGATTGCAGGCTTTGCGGCACTGTTCCTGTGCGGAAGAATGAAAGGTACCTTTACCGAGAACTGCCAGCTTGTTAACAAGCTGTACTACGACGGCGTGGTGGATACGGCTCCCCTGGTTGGATTCCTTCTTACCCTGCCCATGTTTAACTCCGTGGCATCCTATGCGTCTCCCTATTTCAAGGTGATCCTGGGCGGCGTGATGCCCAAGACCGAGCTGGTTGTCTGCGTGGTGTTTGCCCTGCTTCTGTGCATGGGCCTGTTCCGCGGTCCCATGACCCTGGTAGGCTGCGGCGCCGCTACCCTGGGCGTGCTGTCCAATGTGGCATCCTTCTCCGTACCGTTTTTATATGCAGTCTTCGCGATTCCCACCATCACGGTCAATATCGGAAGCTGTATCACCCAGTCCTGGGTTGCATGGGGCCTGGCCTACACCAAGGTGGAATCCAAAGATTTCTTAAAGCTTTCCATCCCCAATGCATACATAACCGGTATTTTACAGTATGCGGCAGCTCTGATTATGCTTGGCGGACTTGGAGCAGCCTGGTTTATCTAAATGATGTATCATAAGAGGCAGCCGTTCCGGTGACCGGGGCGGCCGGCCCGGAGAGCAGCCAGAGTCAGGAAGTCCTGGCTCTGGCCTGCTGCATTATAGCAGTAAAGTAAAAATAACAGTTACTATTCATGGGGCATCTTCTTGTCCGGCTGTGCCGCACAAGAAACATCGGGCGTCCGCCCGATGTGGAAAACTGGACAAAAACAGTCTTACAAGCCGGCTTGATGTCTGTTTTCGTCCGGTTTTCCCCGCCCAGTGAACCAATAATAAACATGGAAAGGAAAATGACAGAATGGCAGAGCATAGATCGGTTCGTATGGGAATTGACGTAGGAGGCACCTATACCAAATGTGTTGCCATGGACAATGAGACCCATGAGATCATCGGCAAGAACGAGGTAAAGACCACCCATGACCACAAGGACGGAGTGGCGGCAGGCGTGGTACAGAGTTTCCAGAACTGTATGCGGGAGAACGGCATTTCTCCGGAGGATGTAGTGTTCGTGGCCCATTCCACCACCCAGGCTACCAATGCATTCATCGAGGGCGACGTGGCCAACGTAGGTGTGGTAGGTGTGGCAGGCGGCGGCCTGGAGGGCTTTCTGGCCAAAGGCCAGCTGGCATTAAAGGATATTGTGCTGGACGAGAAGGTAGGCCGGATGATCAAGGTCTACAACACTTTTATTAAGAAGAAAATGCTTACGGAAGAAGTGATCAACAAGAATATCGACGATCTTCTGGCCCAGGGCGCCCAGGTGATCGTGGCCTCCATGGCCTTCGGTGTGGACAGCATGGATGAGGAGCTTCTGATCCATGACTGTGCCGAGAAGAAGGGGATTCCCGTATCCATGGCTTCTGACATTACCAAGCTGTACGGCCTGACCCGCCGCACCCGTACCGCAGCCATCAATGCATCCATCGTGCCCAAGATGATGGCCACGGCCAATGCTACCGAGTCTTCCGTGCGTGCGGCCGGAGTCACCGTGCCCCTGATGATCATGCGCGGCGACGGCGGTGTCATGGAGATCAACGAGATGCGCAAGCGTCCCATCCTTACAGCCCTTTCCGGCCCGGCGGCTTCCGTTATGGGTTCCCTTATGTACCTGCGTGCCTCCAATGCCATCTACTTTGAGGTAGGCGGAACCACCACCAACATCGGTGTTATCAAGAACGGACGTCCCGGCGTAGACTACGCCCAGATCGGCGGCCATGATACCTATATCAGCTCCCTGGATGTACGGATTCTGGGCTGTGCAGGCGGTTCCATGGTCCGTATCAACGACAAGGAAGTGGTGGACGTAGGTCCCCGTTCCGCCCATATTGCAGGGTGTGAGTACGCCTGCTTTACCCCGGAGGAGGAGATTGTGGACCCGCAGATTGAGATGGTCAGCCCCAAGCCCGGCGATCCGGCAGACTATGTGGTGATCCGGTTAAAGAGCGGCAAGAAGATCTGCTTTACCAATACCGACGCGGCCAACGTTCTGGGCCTGATTGACGAGAAATACTTTGCCCACGGCAATGCAAACGCGGCCCGCAAAGCCATGCAGCCGGTTGCCGACAAGCTGGGCATCACCGTGGAAGCCCTGGCTACACAGATTCTGGATAAGGATTTTGAGAAGGTCAATGCCTGTATCAATGCCCTGGCCGACAAGTACCAGCTGGATCATGACAGCATGAAGCTGGTAGGCTGCGGCGGCGGAGCCGCATCCCTGGTTCCCTACTGTGCAGGCAAGATGGGACTCCAGTACAGCATTCCGGAGAACGCAGAGGTGATTTCCTCCATCGGCGTGGCCCTTTCCATGGTCCGTGACGTGGTGGAGCGTGTGATTCCCAACCCGTCCCAGGAGGACATCCGGGAGCTGAAGAAAGAGGCGGCCGACGCGGCCATCGGTTCCGGTGCATCCCCGGATACGGTGGAGGTACATATTGAGATCGACAGCCAGACCGGCAAGGTGACGGCCATTGCCACCGGCTCCACGGAGGTCAAGACCACGGACCTTCTGAAAGAGTGCGACGAGGCAGAGGCCCTGGAGCTGGCTACCCAGGATTTCGGCCCCAAGGTATCGGACATTCATCTGGCAGAGCAGACCGGAAAGTTCTATATCTACCAGGGAAAACGGGACGGCAAGGAGCCGGTCCGCATCGTGGACATGAAGGGCTTTATCAAGGTCCAGTGCTCCAATGCCATGGTCCGCAAGTGCAAGGTCAGCGAGTACCAGGAAGTGGTGGAAGAGCTGTGGAAGGACGGAGCCGTGTTCAAGACCGATACGGTTCTGCGGCCTGACTACTTCGTGTGTTTCGGTCCCCGTGTAGGCGATTACAGCGCCGTGGATCTGGAGCAGATCTTCCTTCTGATGGATCTGGATATCGGAGACCGGGAACCGGACGAGGAGATCGTGGTGGTAGCTGCCATTTCCGATATCTGACGGAAATGACGGATATTAGCCTATGAAAACAAGGGAAGAATGGAAAGAGCTCTTAAAGCCCATTGCCCGGGGACTGTTTGGAAAGCAGGGGGCCACCCGTTATGAGCGGCCCCATTTCCCTTTGCGTCCCTTAGAGACCATGTTAAAGGACTTAACGGATATTCCCTTTGCGGACTGGTATTCCTACGCGTTTTCCAGGGAGCCTCTTAACGGCAGGTTCCAGGATTCCCAGCGCAGAAGCTGGATGGAACAGTCCATTGCCTGCGGCTACGAATATGCGGACCGGGTCCGGAAGGAGTATGGCTGTGAGACCCCGGAGGAGCTGGCCCAGGCTTTTGGGATGCAGGTCACCTATCCTGCATTTCCGGAGAAGACAGACCGGGTGCTCTTTGCCGAGTTCAGGGAACCGGACCAGATCCGTATCTACATGGATGCGGTGGACCGGGTCCGCAAGTACTTCTTAAGTCCCCAGGTGGGCCAGGTGCTGACGGAGAAGCTGAATATTACAAGCCTTCTGCTGGCCCATGAACTGTTCCACTATGTGGAAGAGACCCGGAAAAAGGAGATTTTTACCAGAACCCACCAGATCCGCCTGTGGTCCCTGGGACCTCTGCACAATGATTCCGGGATCATGATCCTGGGAGAGATTGCCGCCATGGCTTTTGCCCAGAAGCTGGTGGGGATTCCTTACGCGCCTTATGTGATGGACGTGTTCCTGGTGTACGGCTACTCCCCGGAGGAGGCCAGCGGGCTTTATGAAGAGATGATGCAGTTTGCAGGAAGAGAGCCTTGTGCTTCTTTATAAAACCATATATAATAGTAAAAAATGGTAGAAAAAGTGGAGGAAACGTACCATGAGTATACGTGTCCCGTTTGATACGGTAAAGGAGACGGTAAAGAAGGCATTGCTTTGCGCAGGGCTTTCCCAGGAACAGGCAGAGACCTGCGCCGCCATCCATACCCAGTCCAGCGCCGACGGCGTGGAGAGCCACGGATTAAACAGGATTCCCCGTTTTGTGGAATACATCCAAAAGGGCTGGATCAATCTGGAGGGAAGACCTGTAAAGGCAGGCGGCTTTGGCGCAGTGGAGAACTATGACGGACAGATGGGCATCGGCATCATCAATGCGCTGTTTGCCACAGACCGGGCCATGGAGCTGGCAAAGGAACATGGAATCGGCTGTGTGGCTTTGCGCAACACCACCCACTGGATGCGGGGCGGCACCTATGCCTGGAGGATGGCAGAGGCCGGCTTTGTGGGAATCAGCTGGATCAACGGCGAAAGCTGTATGCCCATGTGGGGCAGCGACCAGATGGGCGTAGGCAATAACCCTATCTGTATGGCAGTCCCCAGGGAGGACGGGGAGATCGTCCTGGACATGGCCATGAGCCAGTACGCATACGGCAAGCTGGGAGTGTACCGCCTGGCCGGAAAGAAGCTTCCCTATCCCGGAGGCTTTGACAAGGACGGGAACCTGACTTCCGATCCGGGGGCCATTGAGGAGACCATGCGGATTCTGCCTACAGGCTACTGGAAGGGCAGCGGTATGGCCATCTGCCTGGATCTGATGGCAGCGGTTTTAGCCAACGGCAACACGGGAATCGACCAGAATGCGGCCCTGAGGGGAAGCTGCGGCGGTTCCTGCCAGATCTTCATTGCTTTCAACCCCTACCTGTTTGCCACCAGGGAGGAAGTCCAGGCCAAGTTAAACCGCCGTGTGGCGGCAGCCGACGCCACCCACCCGGACCGGGAAGGGGGAAAGGTCACTTGTCCGGGAGAGCGCACCAAGGTTACCCGGGCCCGCAGCATGAAGGAAGGGGTGGCAGTGGACGAGACCATCTGGAGCCAGATCTGCTCCATTGCCGAAGGGAATCTGGACGTGAAGGACATAGCCAGTTTTTAAGACCGTCTGGTCCGGGGAGAGAATCCCGCAGGTAACAGCCAGTAAGGGTTTTGAAGGCTTATAAAGGAAAGTCAGACGACGGAAAGAAAGGAGAATTTACCATGTTTTTTTCTAATGTGGGCATTGCCCAAAAGTACAACTATCTGGAGGACAAGTTCCTGGCTGCTTACAAGTGGCTGGAGGAGACGGACATTGCCGCCCTTCCCGCAGGAAGCTATCCGGTGCTGGGGGATACGGTTATCGCCAATATCCAGGAGTATACCTCCATCCAGTGGGAGGAAGGTTCCTTTGAGACCCACGAGAAATTCTTTGATATCCAGTATGTGGTGTCCGGCAAGGAGCAGTTCGGTGTCTGCAAACGGGAAGGCCTGGTGGTCAAGACCCGGGATGAGGCCAATGATCTGATCTTCTATGAGGAGCCGGCCCTTAGCGGCAGGGTTCTTCTGGAAGCAGGGGATCTGATTGTGGTGGCACCGGAGGATGCCCACAAGCCCAGAATCCAGGCAGACGGCCCGGAACCGGTCAAGAAGGTTGTGGTGAAGGTGGCTGTGTAAGCCCCATATAAAAGGCGCCTGTGCGGCGCCTTTTTTGATTCTTTATTTTTGCGTTCTTCTATTTTTTGCGTTCTTCCATGGCATGTACCAGCTCCACGATCATCTCATGGGCAGGTGCAGGTACGCCGCATTTTCTGGAAGCCCGGACTACGGAACCGCTGATGGTGTTGACCTCGGTCCTGCGCCCGTCCCGCAGGTCCGCGCAGATGGAGGTAATCCCTTCCGGGGAGCCTAAGGAGGTCTGGCGGACCTTCTCGGTGATCTCCGCCTCATCCGCCTCCAGCCCCAGTCCATGGGCCACGGCCACAGCCTCATGGATCAGCTGTTTTGTAAGGTTCCATGCATGCTCATTGCCGGCGATGAAGCCCATGGGCACCTGGAGTACGCCGGTAACAGCGCTTAAGGACACATTGGTGAACAGTTTGTTCCAGATCAGCTGCTGGATATTCCCGTGGATGTATCCCTGGAAGCCGCAGGCATCCAGACAATCTTTTAATTTGGGGAGGAAGCCGCCTTTGTCTTCGGTCAGCATGCCGATGTTGGTCTTGCCGCTGCCGCCATGACGTACATGGCCGGGAGCCAGGACCGCGCCGTTGTCTTCCGTTGTACCGATGATAATGTGGTCCTCCGGGGCGAACTCCGAGAGGATATCCTCATGGCCGGAGCCGTTCTGCAGGGTCAGCAGGTAGGTATCCGGGCCGATGATGCCCCTGTTGCCGCTTAAAGCCGCTTTGGAGAACAGGGCTTTGACAAACAGGATCACCAGATCCACCGGTTCCACTCCTTCCGTGGAGGTAACGGCTGTGGGATGGTACACCACATCCTTCCCGTCCTCCTGGAGGATCAGTCCGTTCTGGCGGATCTGGTCCACCACTGCCTGGTTGGTATCCACCAGCCATACATCATTATGCATGGATAAATGGCCGCCGTAGATGGAGCCCATGGCTCCGGCGCCGATCACTGCGATTCTCATATGGTCATTCCTTTCTCTCTGCAAGGATAAGCGGTTTCCCGGAAACGGGAAACCGCAGGGTAGTCTTACAAGGTTTACTTGGAGAACTCGGCCAGTCCTTCAATGGCATAGGCGCGTACCGGGCAGGAATCGGCGCCCTTGATGGGAAGGGGGCTGTAGGACATGAAGAACACGTTGGAGTTCAGCTCCTCCAGATTCTTCAGAACCTCCAGGAATACGATGTTCTCAGCCATGAGGATATCATGGAAGGGCTTCACATCGTCATTGTTGCTCTCGATGGAAACACCGTCGCCGAAGCCCACGCATTTCACCTTGTGGTCACGGAACCACTCGGCGCTTTCCTTGCCTACACGCAGACGCTTGTCAGCCTCGGTGTTGGTCATGGGAGTGAAAGGCGGAATCTTGTAGGAGGAATCCACGATGACGATGTCGCCTTCCTGGATCAGGCCGGCCGTTGCGCGGTCAAGATCGGCTGCCGTAATGTGTCCGCACTCAGCCACCGTATCCTTTAAGTCCACGTAGATGGCTCTGCCCAGGAATGTGGTCAGCGGAAGATCCGCCACGCTGGGCCAGTTGTCATCGTGATGATACGGGCACTCACAGTGGGTTCCCAGATGGCTGGTCAGATCCAGGGCGGTGTGGAAATCCGGAATCGGGCCGCCGGTATTGTAGCGGATCAGACGGCAGCGTCTGCTCTCTGTCTCCGGGTCCAGAACCTTGGTCAGATCAACGATTCTCAGATTGCCTAACTGGTAAACTACACTCATTTCAAATACCTCCTGAATATTATATTTGATGACTTGTGACTCTATTATACTGTATACCAGTATACCGGTCAAGCGTTTTTTTCCATTGACGTGAAAAAATTTTTAGGGTATTATATAGTTTAATGGTTACAGTTCACGGGGCGGGGAAAACTGGACGAAAACAGACGTCAAGCTGGCT
>CAJTOV010000122.1 GCA_910577765.1 uncultured Lachnospiraceae bacterium | reverse complement strand
ACTCATGAATTTAAAAGCATCGTAAATGTTAGACTTTCCGCTGGCATTTGCACCATAGATGGCCGCAACCTTCAGCAACTTATCATTTGCCATCTCCACCACATGATCTTCATGCTCCGTTATCTTTGTAGCCGACAAATCCAGGGATACCTCATCCCGGAAGGATTTAAAATTTTTAAAGTTAAACTGTATCAGCATGGCTCTCTCCTTCACTTCACACCCTTTTGCGCTCTTGATCTTATTATATGCCATTTCGCGAACAAATCAACATCTAATTTCGTTTTTTGTGTATTTATTTGTATATTTATATAATACAAGCTGCTGTTTTTACGCAATTATTTTCTTGCACTCCACCCGGTACTCTATGGGCGCGGATATTTTTAAACAAAACTGGTGCGAAGTTACCGCATGCTCTGCTCAATCTTCATACCCAGAATCTCTAATATCCTTGATGGAATCAGCCGCAGCAACCAGTAAATACAGCGCATTGTCATAGGAATATCCTCTTCTATAAATATCCGGTCAAGCTGCTTCGCTACATACTCCGGTACATATATCACGTACTGGTATCTGTCCCGAATGGTATCCACGTACTGGGACAGAATCCGCTCCCGGAAGTCCATGTTGCACAGGTTCCTCTCCAGTCTGTTGGTGTTTTTCACACTATAGATAATACTGGAATGTCCCTGGCCGTCAAAATCAATCAGGGCTGTCCGCTTTCCCCGCTTTGCCAGCAGATAAGCCAGCGTGGTGGCCGTGGCTGATTTTCCTACACCGCCTTTCTCGTTCATTACTGCAATAATTTTTGCCATTTGTGTTCTCCTTTTATTCTCCTTTCGTTTTTTATCCGTTTTTCCAGATATAACGGTGTACCTGAAGGGTATTTCTTCATATCAGAATAGTTCTGAGGCACTTGGGCGGTAACCTCAGAGGGTATCTGAAGTGTTACTTTTGGGTTGGGTAAACAGGACTGGAAGAATCGTGGCATAGTAACACTAAAGTTTAAACAGATTGCAGTCGAATAATAAGATATGACAGTGTCCAGAGTTCCCAGAGTGCCTTATGGTATTTTAGTGTCAAGTTGCCGGATGACTTCCGTATTCGGAGTGAAAATGCATTCATTTCCCCCGGTTTCGCTGTTTCTGAAACGGTTTCTGTTTTGGACGAAATCAGTGGAACCCCTTGATTTTACTGGTTCCTCGCTAACTTGGCACTATAATACCATAAGCCCCCCACTCCCGGTTGGGATAGGAGAAGGCAGAGTTCCGCCTGGCGCCCCGGATCAGCATGGTTTTCACGGAAGCGCTGCCCATGGTAAGGACATTTCCGTCGGTAATGCCCCAGGTGAAGATGTCTGCCATGGCGCCTGCCGTAATGGCGGCAGCCACCGAGGAGCCGGTCCGTCCTGCCACATCCACTCCGGGAGCAGCCAGGTCCGGCTTGACCTGTCCGTTGCGGGCATAGCCCCGGCTGCTGTGGATGTAGATGCTGTTGTTGGCATGGTTGTAGGTGCTGGCGGTTACCGGCATGTGGGTGTTGCCAGGGTCCGTGATGGTGGTGTCCGGGTCCGGGCGCAGGAATATGGTTCCGTCGGTGATAAAGCCCTGCATGGGCAGCCACATATGGAACTGGCCGGAGAGAATCACCGTAGGGTATACCCGGATATGCCAGATTCCCTGGGCAGGGCGGTCAAACCGCATGAAAATCAACTGGCTTCCGGAGCCGGATTCATTGTCCAGGAAGCTGATGGTCACGGAGGTTCCGTCAAAGCGGAATGGGATGGTAATATCCCTTTCCACCCGGATTCCGATCCGGTCCACCACCTCCCCGGAAGGGGAGACGAAACCTACGGTGTACAGTTCCGCATTGCTGGCCCAGAGCTCCAGGCAGAAGCCGCCTTCCTCCGGTCCCACCCGGATCTCCACATCATCGTAGGCCTGGTCCGGCCCCACGGTGCCCATGTAATGGTGCTGGAGTCCCGCCTCATTCCCTGCGGCCACGGCAAAGGCGATTCCCACGGAGCTTTCAAAGCTCTGGATCAGGTTGCACAAGGGGGAGGTGCCGGAGTGGCTGCCCTGGTTTGTGCCCAGCCCCAGGCAGATGACCAGGGGCATCTGGTATTCGTTGGCAAGGCCGGTGAGATAACTGATGCCTGCCATAATGTCATTTTCCTGGAAGGCCTCTGCCTCCGGCCGGATCAGGAAGAAATCCCGCAGATTCTGTTTGGCAGGCTTCAGCCGGACAATGGCCAGGCTGGCTTCCGGCGCAGCCCCGTGGAAATCCGGGGGAAAGGCAGAATCCCCCTGGGGCCTGGGGCCGCGGCTTCCGGCGGCAATGGCAGCCATGAAGGTGCCGTGGCCGTTGGTGTCCCGGGTGGGTACCAGGTCATAAGGCCGGCCTGAGGCCAGGGCGGCATTAATGTCCGCCTCCCGGTAGGTGGCTCCGTAAAAGGGCTGGAAACCAATTACCGGCTGGGGCATCTGCCCGGTGACCACGGTCTGGTCCCAGATGGCCCGGATACGGGTGGTGCCGTCGGGATGGCAGAACAGAGGGTCCGCATAGTTGATGCCGGTGTCAATGATCCCCAGCAGTACCCCGCGCCCTGTGGCCCGCAGGGTGGGCTGGTCCAGAATGGCCGGGATTCCGCTGCTTTCCAGGGCCACCGTATCCAGAAGCCCATAGAGCTTGGGAATGGCAGAATAGTACTGGCGGGAAACCGACAGAGGCGGTACCTGGTCTCTGGCAAGATAGGCCACCGCGTATTCCCGGTTGATAAAGTTCACGCAGTTTGTCCTGGCAAGTTCATAGGCCGTGTTCTCATTGCGGGCAGAATAGGTAAGGATAAAATCATAATAATCTTCGGATTCCGGGGGATAAGTACAGTCTGGCGTGGCGGTTCCCTCCTTTGGGCATTTATGCTGGTATCAGTATATGCCGGGAAGGAAATAATACATTACTTAAAGATGTGCTTCCTGAGTCTCATGGTATCTGCCTTTGGGGCTGGTTTTCTGTACTGCGGGATTCCGGGAATACATCAGGAACGAAAGGAGGACGTGTCTGATGATTTATGGAGTGATCATTCTGCTGCTGGCAATGGGGGATCTGACCCTGAAGCAGCTTGTGGAGCGGGAGGAGCCGGACCGGTTTCCCCGCCCTCTGGAAGGTACAGGCGGGAAGATCCTGCTGTACAGGAACCATAATGCAGGATTTCCCTTTGGCTTTCTGGAGAAACACGGGGATGTGGTACGGATGGTTCCCCTGGCGGTGACCTCTGCCCTGGCAGGAGCCCTGGCGGCCCTGGCAGGCGGGAAGAAGCAGGTCATCCGCAAGCTGGCCCTGGCCACGGTGATCGGCGGTTCCCTCAGCAATCTTTACGACCGTTTTGTGCGCAGGTATGTGGTGGATTATTGCAGCATCCAGGCGGGGCCCCTGAAAAAGGTGGTATTTAACCTGGGGGATGTGTGTGTGCTTCTGGGCAGCGGGGTACTGATTGGGGCAGAGCTCATGGAGGAGCTTCGCAGCCGGAAGGGCTGACGGCCTGGCAATTGACAGAACCGGGAAAATGGTGTAGAATCGGTAACAGTCCAGGCGGCTGGACACCGCAATACAGAAACTGGCGGACGCTGTTTCCGCACCAGGGCGTGTCTGGAATCTGTTTTCCGTCACGGTCCGGGCCGGGGCAGCCGGATTTTATTATTTATTTAAAGAAGGAGTTTAAAATTTCATATGTTAGATTCAGGAGACAGTACGGGCATACAGATTGTGATAGTGCTGGCATTGCTTGCTTTATCCGCGTTTTTTTCCTCTGCGGAGACGGCCCTTACCACGGTGAATAAGCTGCGGATCAGGACACTGGCGGAGGCAGGGAACAAGGATGCGCTGATTCTCACCCGGGTGATCGAGAATCCGGGCAAGATGCTGAGTACCGTGCTGGTTGGCAATAATATCGTGAACCTGTCGGCATCTTCCATGATGACGGCCCTGACCATTGAGCTGTTCGGCAGCAAGGTGGTGGGGATTGCCACCGGCATTCTGACCCTGCTGATTCTGGTATTTGGAGAGATTATACCAAAGACGGTTTCCTCCCTGTACGCAGAGACTACGGCCCTTAAGTACGCCCGGGTGATCTACGGACTGATGATCCTGCTGACACCGGTGATTTACCTGGTGAACCAGCTGGCCCTGGGCTTTCTTCTGCTGCTGGGTATGGACCCCAACAAGAAAAAGGATGCCATCACCGAGGATGAGCTGCGGACCATTGTGGAGGTGAGCCACGAGGAAGGGGTCATTGAGACCGAAGAGAAGAAGATGATCAACAATGTGTTCGATTTCGGGGACACTGTGGCAAAGGATGTGATGGTGCCCAGGATCGATATGGTCATGGTGGACGTGAACAGCACCTACCAGGAGCTTCTGGATGTGTTCCGGGAGGAACGGTTTACCAGAATTCCCGTATACGAGGACAGCACGGACAATGTGATCGGCATTATCAATATGAAGGATCTGCTTCTGGCAGACGAGAGCTTACAGTTTTCCATCCGGGATTTTCTCCGGGAGCCTTTGTACACCTATGAGTACAAGAAGACGGCGGAACTGATGATGGAGATGCGCAGAACCTTCGGCAACATGGTCATTGTCCTGGATGAGTACGGAGCCACGGCAGGACTGATCACCCTGGAAGATATGCTGGAGGAGATTGTGGGAGAAATCCGTGACGAGTACGACGAGGACGAGGAAGACGAGATCCGGGAGATCACCCCGGACGAATACCTGGTCCAGGGTGCCACCAAGCTGGGAGACTTAAATGACCGGCTGGGCTTAAGTTTGGAGTCTGAGGATTACGATTCCATCGGCGGCCTGGTCATCGGCCTTCTGGAGCATCTGCCGGAGGAAGGGGAGGCTGTGGACCATGGGAACCTGCGGCTTCTGGTGGAACATGTGGAGAAGAACCGGATCGAGAAGGTGCGGCTGGTGATCCACAGGGAGCAGGAGGAAGAGGAGCCGGAGGAGAAACAGGCTCTGTAAAGCATTGACGGAGGAAATACTCCGGGAAAAGGACTGTGGGAAAGGTCGGTTCTGCGGGTTTGGAAATAACGGGTATCTGCAATATTCCGTTAAATTTCCGCAGGATACCATGACTTTTTCACAGTCCTTTTTTGTGAAGCGGGAAGGGGAGGACGGGGCAGCCGTTATCAGCTCATCATTCCCCCGATCATTCCCCCGGCCGCACAGCAGGCCAGGGTGACGGAGAGGCGGCTGGTGTCTGCCAGTTCCCCGTGGCTGTGAAGCCAGGAGACCAGGAGAAGCACCAGAAAGTAAAGGACGCCGTTGGTCATGCCCCAGAAGAACCGGCGGCTGCGGATTCCCTTTCCGGCCAGAAAGCCTCCTGCCAGGCAGGCAATGACATAGATGGCATAGACCGCCGGGGTCACCTGGGCTTCCGGAAGCTTCAGCTGATAGAGGGCCAGGCTCAGAAGCAGAAGCAGGATACCGGACAGCAGGTAGGAGACAAACAGGGAACGGAACAGATATTTTGAAACCGATGCATTCATGGAAAGCCTCTTTCCCGGACGCGGCCCCGGATGCCCGGGCGCCGGACAGCCGGCAGCCAGACATCCGGAACACGTCCTGATTCTGGATTTGTTTCAATGTATTCCCGGGGGAGGGCATTTATGAATCCGTCTTCCGCCACCAGAGCCCTGGAATCCGGGGAAAAATTGAAAAAACCACCTTGACACGATGTAATAATATGGATATAATAAAGCGGTGTGCAATTTCCACGTTATATTTTTGCGCACAAAACCAGGCAAATATGCAACCAACAGACAATATCACAGGAGGTGAAAGGAATGCCAACATTTAACCAGTTAGTAAGAAAGGGAAGACAGACCAGTGTAAAGAAGTCTACCGCACCGGCCCTGCAGAGAGGATACAACTCTTTACAGAAGCGTGCCACCAGCACTTCTTCCCCCCAGAAGAGAGGCGTTTGTACCGCAGTGAAGACTGCTACCCCGAAGAAGCCCAACTCGGCACTCCGTAAGATTGCCAGAGTACGTCTTTCCAACGGGATTGAGGTGACCAGCTATATTCCGGGTGAGGGCCACAACCTTCAGGAGCACAGCGTGGTGCTGATCCGCGGCGGAAGGGTGAAAGACCTGCCCGGTACCAGATACCACATTATCAGAGGTACGCTGGATACCGCCGGTGTTGCCAACCGGAAGCAGGCCCGCTCCAAGTACGGCGCCAAGAGACCGAAAGCGGCCAAGAAGTAATCCGATTCATTATTAGTAGTACCACTAACAGCAGTAAAGTGGATGCGGAAATCTGCCGGCAGCCGGGAGGCTGCACGAAAACGGGAGCATTTTCCCATCGGTTAGTGCCGGTGATATTGACCTGTGGGTTGCAGGACATAGATAATACCAGGCACGGACACATTTTATGGAAACATGTGAGTACCGGTGAATTAATTTCCGCAGACGCCGCGGTTTCCCGGGAAGGGAAGCAGCTGCAGGCCGATGCAGTTCATGATTAAGGAGGGAAGTAACGTGCCACGTAAAGGACATATTCAGAAAAGAGATGTATTAGCGGACCCTTTATACAA
The DNA here is from genome assembly GCA_910577765.1 of uncultured Lachnospiraceae bacterium. Lineage (GTDB taxonomy): Bacteria > Bacillota > Clostridia > Lachnospirales > Lachnospiraceae > Brotaphodocola. Next base: position 4,735 of record CAJTOV010000122.1, on the reverse strand, counting down.
CAACAAGGTTGTGACCAAGCTGATCAACAACATCATGCTTGACGGCAAGAAGGGTGTTGCACAGAAGATCGTATACGGTGCATTCAGCCGCGTGGAAGAAAAGAGCGGCAAGCCTGCCGTAGAAGTGTTTGAAGAGGCAATGAACAACATCATGCCGGTCCTGGAAGTAAAGGCCAAGAGAATCGGCGGCGCCACCTACCAGGTGCCCATCGAGGTGAAGCCTGAGAGAAGACAGACTCTGGCACTGCGCTGGCTCACCATGTTTTCCCGCAAGAGAGGCGAGAAGACCCAGATGGAGAGACTGGCCAATGAAATCCTGGATGCATCCAACAACACAGGCGCATCCGTAAAGAGGAAAGAAGACATGCATAAGATGGCAGAGGCTAACAAGGCCTTCTCCCATTTTAGAATCTAATAGGAGGACAAAGCTTTGGCTGGAAGAGAATATCCGTTAGAGAGAACCAGAAATATCGGAATTATGGCTCATATCGATGCCGGTAAGACCACATTGACCGAGCGTATCCTCTATTATACTGGTGTAAACTACAAAATCGGTGATACTCATGAAGGTACTGCTACCATGGACTGGATGGCCCAGGAGCAGGAGCGGGGCATTACCATCACTTCCGCAGCGACCACCTGCCACTGGACCCATCAGGATCATTGCAAACCAATGGACGGAGCCAAGGAGCACCGGATCAATATCATTGATACCCCAGGCCACGTGGACTTTACCGTAGAGGTGGAGCGTTCCCTGCGTGTGCTGGACGGAGCTGTGGGCGTATTCTGTGCCAAGGGAGGTGTGGAGCCCCAGTCAGAGAATGTATGGCGTCAGGCGGATACCTACAATGTCCCCCGTATGGCTTTCATCAACAAGATGGATATCATGGGTGCCAACTTCTACGGTGCGGTGGAGCAGATTCATACCCGTCTGGGCAAGAATACCATCTGTCTCCAGCTGCCCATCGGCAAGGAAGACGAGTTTAAGGGAATCGTCGACCTGTTTGAGATGCAGGCTTATATCTACAATGACGATAAGGGCGAGGATATCTCCATCCAGGAGATTCCCGAGGATATGAAGGAGGATGCGGAACTGTATCACACCGAGCTGGTAGAGAAGATCTGCGAGCTGGATGATGATCTGATGATGCAGTACCTGGAGGGGGAGGAGCCTTCTGTGGAAGAGCTGAAGAAAGCCCTGAGAAAGGGAACCTGCCAGTGTGCCGCCATTCCGGTATGCTGCGGTACTGCCTACAGGAACAAGGGTGTCCAGAAGCTTCTGGACGCGATCCTGGACTATATGCCGGCACCCACGGACATTCCGTCCATCAAGGGTGTGGATCTGGACGGCAATGAGTGCGAGCGCCATTCCTCCGACGAGGAGCCTTTCTCCGCGCTGGCATTTAAGATTATGACCGATCCCTTTGTGGGTAAGCTTGCTTACTTCCGTGTGTATTCCGGTACGCTCAACTCCGGTTCCTATGTGCTGAATGCCACCAAGGGCAAGAAGGAGCGCGTGGGCCGTATCTTGCAGATGCACGCCAACAAGCGGGCAGAGCTGGATAAGGTGTATTCCGGTGATATTGCCGCGGCTGTAGGATTTAAGATGACTACCACCGGCGATACCATCTGCGACGAGCAGCATCCGGTTATCCTGGAGTCCATGGAATTCCCGGAGCCGGTTATTGATATTGCCATTGAGCCCAAGACCAAGGCCGGTCAGGGCAAGATGGGCGAGGCGCTGGCCAAGCTTGCAGAGGAGGATCCCACCTTCCGCGCGAGAACCGACCAGGAGACCGGCCAGACCATTATCTCCGGTATGGGCGAGCTGCATCTGGAGATTATCGTAGACCGTCTGCTGCGCGAGTTCAATGTGGAGGCCAATGTAGGCGCTCCCCAGGTTGCTTACAAGGAGAGTTTCACCAAGGCAGTGGATGTGGACAGCAAATACGCCAAGCAGTCCGGCGGACGTGGCCAGTATGGTCATTGTAAGGTACACTTTGAGCCCATGGATGCCAATGCTGAGGAGACCTTCAAATTCGAGTCCACGGTTGTAGGCGGCGCGATCCCGAAGGAGTATATCCCGGCTGTAGGCGCCGGTATCGAGGAAGCATCCAAGTCAGGTGTACTGGCCGGATTCCCGGTGCTGGGTGTGAAGGCTACCGTATTCGACGGTTCTTACCACGAAGTCGACTCCAACGAAATGGCATTCAAGATCGCCGGTTCCATGGCCTTCAAGGAGGCTATGCAGAAGGCAGGTTCCATCCTGCTTGAGCCGATCATGAAGGTGGAAGTAACTATGCCGGAGGATTACATGGGAGATGTTATCGGTGATATCAATTCCCGTCGTGGCCGGATTGAGGGTATGGATGACTTAGGCGGCGGCAAGATCGTACGTGCGTTCGTTCCGTTGTCCGAGATGTTCGGTTACTCCACAGACCTTCGTTCCAGAACCCAGGGACGTGGCAATTACTCCATGTTCTTTGAGAAGTACGAGCCGGTTCCGAAGTCCGTGCAGGATAAGATCATTTCCGAGCATAAGCGCTAAAGCTGCCGGGGAATGAAAAGCCCGAAAACTCGTTGGTTTCACAAGAAAATAGGCTTGAAAATATTGATGAAATAGCATATAATATAGAACAGCCTAACATAAATCATTAGCCCTTAGAGGCCCAATTAAGGAGGACGCTAAAAAATGGCAAAAGCAAAGTTTGAGAGAACCAAACCCCATTGTAACATTGGTACCATCGGCCACGTTGACCATGGTAAAACTACTTTGACCGCAGCGATCACCAAGACTCTCCATGAGAGAAAGGGTACTGGTGAGGCCGTAGCATTCGAGAATATTGATAAGGCTCCGGAAGAGAGAGAGCGTGGAATTACCATCTCTACCGCACACGTAGAGTATGAGACTGATAAGAGACACTATGCACACGTTGACTGCCCAGGACATGCTGACTACGTTAAGAACATGATTACCGGTGCTGCACAGATGGATGGTGCTATCCTGGTTGTAGCTGCTACCGATGGTGTTATGGCTCAGACCAGAGAGCACATCCTGCTGTCCCGTCAGGTAGGCGTGCCCTATATCGTGGTATTCATGAACAAGTGCGATATGGTTGACGATCCCGAGCTGTTAGAGCTGGTTGACATGGAGATCCGTGAGCTGCTCAACGAGTACGAGTTCCCGGGCGATGACACCCCGATCATTCAGGGTTCCGCTCTGAAGGCTCTGGAAGATCCCAACTGCGAGTGGGGCGACAAGGTTCTGGAGCTGATGGACGCTGTTGACGAGTGGATTCCCGATCCGGAGCGTGAGACTGACAAGCCCTTCCTGATGCCTGTTGAGGACGTGTTCACCATCACTGGCCGTGGTACCGTTGCTACCGGCCGTGTAGAGCGTGGAACCCTGCATCTGAACGATGAGGTTGAGATCGTTGGTATCAAGGAAGAGACCAGAAAGACCGTTGTAACCGGTATTGAGATGTTCCGTAAGCTGCTTGACGAGGCTCAGGCAGGTGACAACATCGGCGCTCTGCTGCGTGGCGTACAGAGAACCGAGATCGAGCGTGGACAGGTTCTGGTTAAACCCGGTTCCGTTAAGTGCCATCACAAGTTCACCGCACAGGTGTACGTTCTGACCAAGGACGAGGGCGGCCGTCATACTCCGTTCTTCAACAACTATCGTCCCCAGTTCTACTTCCGTACCACGGACGTGACTGGTGTCTGCGAGCTGCCGGCCGGCACCGAGATGTGCATGCCTGGTGACAACGTAGAGATGAGCGTAGAGCTGATCCACCCGGTAGCTATGGAGCAGGGTCTGCGTTTCGCTATCCGTGAGGGCGGCAGAACTGTTGGTTCCGGCAGAGTTGTTACGATTGTTGAGTAATTGAAAGTTTTTTGAAGCTTTGGGGCTTTCCGAGATTTCTCGGAAGGCCCTTTTTTTGGATTGCGCCCGGTATGAGCGCAATCATATACAAATTGGAATTTGAGGAGGATATGTATGGCTGTCTTCTATTTCATTCGCCATGGCCAAATGGATGTGTCAATGACAGAAAAGAAGTTTTATAAGGGTTTTGCCTATAACATGATGACATTATCTGAAAAGGGAATCGAGCAGATTCATGAAACTGCAAAAGACAGCAGACTCAGATGTGCTGAACGGATTATCACATCACCATATGGCAGGGCATTACACAGCGCAGCTATTTTGTCGAAAGACTTAAATATTGAGATGCGTGTAGAAACTGATTTGCATGAATGGTTGGCAGATCGTGTCTCGTATGAATTTCTGCCTGCTGAAATGGCAGAAGAATCCTACAGAAGTCTGACAGAAAACCGTGGGCATCATCCTGAAGGCGTACAATGTCTTTGGGAATCCGCAGTTCAAATGAAAGAACGGGTATGGAATGTTTTGGGTAAATACAAAGATTACAACGCTGTTATGCTTCAACGCTTGGACAGACACACGCCGTTGTCTGTCTGGTACTATTATTATATGGATTTCTCTCAAATATGTCTACAATAAAATGTTTTTTCCCTCCAGAGTGCAGCCGGACGTATATTTTATACGACCACAAGCAGGAAAGCCTGATTATGCGGTCATTGAGTGAACTGGATGATATGGGACGGCAGGAATCTTAAAAAAGTTACAGAAAAAAATTTCAAAATCCCGGATTTTGCAGTCTCGCGAGACACTTTGCGAGACAGGGTGTGTGGTATACTGTTATAGAGAAGC
>CAJTOV010000121.1 GCA_910577765.1 uncultured Lachnospiraceae bacterium | reverse complement strand
AGCCAGCTTGACGTCTGTTTTCGTCCAGTTTTCCCCGCCCCGTGAACTGTAACTGAAATATAGATGGAAATATGTCCGGGCCTGCAATCTCCATTGCAGGCCCGGACTGTTTGGTGTATACTATATCCTCAGTGGCAGGGAAACATGGGTCAGGAAAACAGGAGAACAAAGTGTATGAAAACATGGACAAGGGCAGGGTGGATACTGGCAGGCTTTCTGGTTCTGGCAGGCTGTTTTGGCTGTCAGGGCCAGGAACCGGCAGCATCGGAAGCGGAAACAGCAGAGACCAGGACAGAAGCAGAAAACATAAAGCTTCCGGCGGACCCGGAGCAGCCGCAGAAAGCCGGGAATGTGCCGCCGGGGACGGCAGCACAGGAAGACGTGGACCGTACTTCCGGAGCAGTGGCCAGGGAACCGGAGATTCTGGAGGCGGACTGGTCCCAATATTTTGACGGGCTTAATGGAGCGGCTGTTTTATATGACGGGAGCCGGTACCGGATTTATAACCAGGAGCTGGCAGAGGTCCGGCGTTCCCCCTGCTCCACCTTCAAGATCATTTCCTCCCTGGCGGCCCTGGAAAGCGGTGTCCTGGAACCGGAGGATTCCACCTGTGCCTGGAGCGGCGAAGTATTCTGGAATGAGAACTGGAACCGGGACCAGGACTTTGGGCAGGCATTCCGCGATTCCTGCGTCTGGTATTTCAGAAGGCTCATTGACGAGACCGGGCAGCAGCGGATGCAGGAAACCCTGGATCAGCTTTCCTATGGCAACGGCGATATTTCCGACTGGGAGGGGCAGCTTAATACCAACAACGGCAACCGGGCCCTGACCGGCTTCTGGATTGAGTCGTCTTTAAAGATTTCTCCCAGGGAACAGACCCAGGTAATGGAACGGATCTTTGGCAGGGATTCCATTTACAAGGAAGAGACCCGGGAAGCGCTGCGGCAGGTGATGCTGTTTCAGGACCAGAAGGTGACGGAGCTGACCATATACGGAAAGACGGGAATGGGCAAGGACCGCGGGGTGACTGTGGATGCATGGTATACCGGGTTTGCGGAAGGAAAGGCAGGAAGGGTGTATTTTTGTGTGTACCTGGGGCAGACAGGCGGGAGAGAGGTAACCAGCAGCAGGGCCCGGGAGATTGCGGTGGAGATTTTGTCAGAGGAGGAACCATCATGAACGAACAAGTAAAAATTCGCGTTGCTACCCAGGAGGACGCGGCAAAGCTTCTGGAAATCTATGCTCCTTATGTGCAGAAGACAGCCATTACCTTTGAATACCAGGTGCCTGGCCTTACAGAATTCAGAGACAGAATCGGTAAGACCCTGGCCCGGTATCCGTATCTGGTGGCGGAGCGGGAGGGGGATCTTCTGGGATATGCATACACAGGCCCCTTTAAGGAGCGGGCCGCCTATGACTGGTCTGTGGAAGTGAGCATTTACCTGAAGGAAACCATGCGGGGCAAGGGCCTGGGAGCCAGGCTTTACCGTGCCATTGAGCAGATATCCGGCTCCCAGAACATCCTGAATCTCAATGCATGTATCGGCTACCCGGAGACCGAGGACCAGTACCTGACCAGAAACAGTGCCTTGTTCCACAGCCATCTGGGCTACCGGATGGTAGGAGAGTTTTACAAATGCGGGTACAAATTCGGCCGGTGGTACAACATGGTCTGGATGGAAAAGCATATTGGGGAACACGGCGCCGCCCCGGCTCCGGTGATCTGGTTCCCGGAGCTGGATGTGACGGAGCTGCTGGCAGACTTGTAGAAGGATGGGCGGCCCGGGGCCGGCCATTACGTGTATCATCCCGGCCGGCTGGCACATGGACAAGAATGCTGTCTGTCCGGCCCTACAGCTTAGTCCTTGTTCCTATACAATCTCAGTCCCGTTTCCGGGCAATCTCGGCCCGGACTCCGTCACCGGTGCGGGTCAGGGCCAGATGGATTTTGTGCAGCTTTAAGATTCTTTCTGCCAGGAACAGTCCCATACCCATGTGCCCCTCCTTGCGGCTGCGGCTCTTATTTCCGGTATGGAGCAGGTCAAAGGCGTGAAGCAGTTCCTCATCTGCCAGAGGTTCTGCCGTGTTCTCGATGATGCACCGGCCCTGCTCTGTACGGACCAGAATCCTGCCGCCGGGAATGTTGTGGTCCACTGCATTGGCCAGCAGGTTCCACAGGGCCCTGGCCAGGTAGTCCCGGTCCCCTTCCACCTGGAAGTCCCCTTCCTCCTCCAGGGATACCTGGAGCTTCTTTTCCCGGACCAGAGGGTCCAGCTTTGCCATCTGCTGGCGCACCAGCTCTGCCAGTGCCACAGGCTCCTTCTTTAGCACCAGTTCTTCCGAATCCAGCTTTGACACTTCAATCATATTTACCACCAGGTCATCCATGGCCTCTGTCTGCCCGATAATCTGGGCCAGATAATAATCCCGTTTTTCCTCCATATTGTGTTCTGCAAGATTCTCTGCGAAATTGCGGATAATGGCCAGAGGCGTTTTCAGCTCATGGGCAATGGCATTGGTAAAGTCCCGCCGCCGCTGTTCCAGGGCGTCCTGCTGTCTCTGAAGCCGGTCAAAGGCCAGGAACAGGAGAAACATGCAGGCAAGGGTCAGAAGCTTTCCTGCAATATAGGCGGATTTCATGTAAATCATGGCATCCCGCCAGGGGCGGCTTTCCATGCGGATCTCCGCGTAGGAGAAGGGGTCCCCCACCATGCCGATCTGGAGCCGGTATCTGGCCCGGAAGACGGAACCGTCCTCATCCACCAGCAGGGGCAGTTCCTCTGTCACGTCCACCCACCGGAACTCCTCCCTGGCCGGATAGTCCTGGAGGTAGGGGCTGGTGCTCCACTGCTTCCACCGGTCAAAGGACCCGTTTTCATAGGTGCCCATATAGGGAAGCAGCAGGCTGGTGTCCAGAACCTCCCCCTGCCCAAGCTGCCAGTCCGGAATATCCGGCTGCTCCCACTGCCATATGATCCGGCTGCCGGTCTGGTAGAATTCCTTGCCCTGGCTGATTTCCTCCCCGGTCCCATAGTCCACCATGACCCCGGACTCCTGGGTATACCGGATGCCGGTAAGAGGGTCCTCCTGCCACTGGCCGTCCCAGTCCCCTTTCTCCGTCCAGGTAAGCTCCTGGACATAGATGCCCCACAGCTCCTGCTGGTCCGGGGAGAGCCGGATGTAATACCGGAAAGGCTCCGGCTGGCTGATGTCTTCGCTGCGCCGGATATATTCCTGGTGGAATCCGGCCAGCTCTTCCTTTTCCTCCCAGGTGAGGTAATCATCCAGTCCGAAGGACAGGGATTTCCGGGTCTGGCTGCTGTTCACAAAGGAATGGCCGATCTGGTCCCGGCTTCTGGCCATAAGCGTCATATCTTTATCGTAAAATGCCACCGATGTCTCGAAGGCGCTGTTAGCCACGGTCCAGTGATTTCCGGCAGCCAGGGACTGGTAGAAGTCCCTGCGTGCCTCCGGGTCCCAGTCCGTATCCTCCATGGAAAATTCCTTGCCGGAGGCTTCCCGGCTTATGTCCGCGGCAGCTTCCTGAAACTGCCGCCGGTAATCCCTGACAAACTGTTCCTTTACCAGGAAGGTGGCCAGCCCCATGGTCAGGACATAGAGGGCCAGAAGCCCGGCGGCGGCAGGTACCCAGTACCGTTTTGTCTTTGCTTTTCTTTTCATGTCTGGCTTCTCCTTTCAAAATCCGTGGTTACGGAGTCTTCTGGTCCTTGTCCTGACGGCGGATATGGGCTGCTGCTTACAGGACAGTATCCATTTCCAGCCGGTAGCCGGCCTTTGGCACGGTATGGATGGTGCAGCCGCAGGACCCCAGGGCCTTGCGCAGTTTTTTGATGTGGTTGTCCACTACCCGCTCATTTCCGTCAAAATCATAGCCCCAGAACCGGATGAGAAGCTGGCTGCGGCTGAAGGTCCGTCCCGGATGTTCCAGAAGGAACAGCAGGAGCTCATACTCCTTGGGGGGCAGGGGCAGGAGCGCTCCATGGCTGAATACCTGGCGGCGGTTTACATCCACGGTCAGTGCGCCGGCTTTCATGAGGGGTGTGGTTCCCAGGACCCGCCCGGTCAGGGCCATGGCCTTGGCGTAGAGCACCGGCAGGGAGAAGGGCTTGGTCACATAATCGTCTGCTCCCAGGGAGTACCCGTGAAGCTGGTCCTCCTCCAGCACTCTGGCAGTAATGAAAATAATGGGCACGCTGCTGTCCCTGCGGATCTGGCGGCACAGGGTGAAGCCGTCACATCCCGGCATCATCACATCCAGAAGAATCAGGTGATACCTGTTTTGGACCAGCAGTTCCAGGGCCCTGTCACCGTTTTCGGCAGTGTGGACATCCCAGCCCTTTCCGGTGAAATAGTCACCAGCCGCCTCTGCCAGCAGCCGGTCATCCTCTGCGATTAAAAGTCTCTGTTTCATGGGAGTTCTCCGTTAATCTGTTTTCTAATGGGAAGCCGTTCCGGTGTTTCCCGGACGGTTTCCTTCCGTGAACAGGGGGCGGGTGTCTCCTTGTTCACTAAGAGTATCTTTACGTGTTTTATTGTATCATCTTAATATATCTTTTTCGTATCCTTTTTTTCGTAAGTTGTAAAAATCAGCGGTTTTATGGTATGCTGAAGGCAGGAGGTGGCAACATGTATACACTTGAAGATTTAAAACAGATCATGACAAGACTGCGGGCAGAGGACGGCTGTCCCTGGGACCGGGCCCAGACCCATGAGAGTATGAAGCAGTACCTGGAGGAAGAGTGCGGGGAGGTCCTGGCAGCCATTGACAACCAGGACACGGAGAATCTCTGCGAGGAGCTGGGGGATGTACTTTACCAGATCATGATTCACTGCGAGATCGAAAAGGAGAAGGGCAATTTCACGGTAGATGATGTGATCGACGGCATCAGCCGGAAGATGGTCCGGCGCCATCCCAGGGTCTTCGGAGGCCCAGAGGTTTCCGGTGAACCGGGAAGCGCGGCGTCCTGGGAGGAGATTAAGCGGAGGGAGCGGGAAGAAAAGGGCTATATTTAATGTGGAGAGATATGCTATAATAAGAGCGCCTGGTGAACCGGAATACTGCGTTTCCAATAGGAGGAAGGTTAATTATGAATTTGAGAGAAATCAGCTTTGGAAATTTTAAATCATTGTACAATACATCCTTTGAGCCTGGGAAAGTTAATGTATTCATTGGAGCGAATGGTTCTGGAAAGTCAACGGTTCTGGAAGCAATTGGGTTATTGAGCGCAGCCATGACAGACCGGGTGGACGATATCAGCCTCCAGAGAAGAGGGGTGCGGTTAAGTGCACCGGCTCTTTACAGATCCCGATTCCGGGATAAGACGGGGGCCAGGCCGACCATCGATTTGTCCCTGAAGTGGGAGGAGGATGACGGTTCCGGTCTGTTCCAGTACGACGTTCACCTGGCGCCCCCAAAAGATGAAAGCTACTGGAAATATCATTCTGAAACATTTTTGCAGAATGGTGAAAAAAAGTGGGGAAGAAGCAATGCTTCCCAGAATATGGGAAACAATCATATCGGCTTTTTTCTGATTGATGGTTCTCCGGAACTGGTAAATGGAAGACAGATAGCGAAACATTTTTCTGACTATGGGATCTTCCAGCCCAATACGATGACTCTGCGGGGGACGGTGCCAGATCCGGTTCAGACCTCTGTTATAGGGTTAAATGGCGGAAGGCTGGCAGAAGCCCTGGAGGAAATCATAAAAATCGATAAGGATGGCAATATCCGGTTTGGATCGCTCTATATGGAAGACATTCTTGAGATGATCGAGTGGGCATCGGATATTGTGGTAAATATCCCCAATAAGACCCGGGTTAATTCCAGTGTACCAGTGACCAGACAGATTATTGAGTTTAGCGACCGTTTTATGAAGGATACAGCCAGGTTTACCGGATATGATGCCAGTGAAGGCGCACTTTATATTCTGTTTATGTTATGTCTGGCCATGCATCCCAAAGCACCGGCAGTATTTGCCATAGACAGCTTTGACCATGCATTGAATCCCAGACTGGCCAGGAAGATTACAAAGGTTTTTTGCCAGCAGATTAAACATCATAAAAAGCATGTGTTTTTGACAACTCACAATCCGCTGGTTCTGGATGGTCTGGATTTAAATGATCCGGATATCCGCCTGTTTGCAGTGGACCGTGGTAAATACGGGCATTCACAGATTCACCGGATTCAGATTTCGGAGAAACTTGTAAAGGAAGGCCAGGCATTGTCCAGGCTCTGGATTGGCGGAAGACTTGGGGGTGTGCCGGAGTTACTATGAGTAAACATATAGGAATTGTCTGCGAGGGGCCGACGGATTATATTCTGTTGAAAGGAATTGTTGACCATATTACTGAAACAGATAACCAGTATGTTCCCTTGCAGCCAGAGGAAGATTTAAGCGGAAAGTATGGGAACGGCTGGAAGGGGGTATGGAAATGGTGTACGGATCATGGGGAGATTCTTGATGAGTACCGGACGGATGTCAGTCCCCGGCTGGATTTGATTATCATCCAGATGGATGGCGATGTGGCAAGAAAAGAAAAAGAAATACACTGCACATGCGAAACGACCCTTTGCCAATGGAAAGGATTATGCCATCCTCTGGAATGCAGTTACTTAAAGAATGAAGCATGTCCAGTCCGGATTCCTTGTGCGGCGCATGCAGCCACTGTGGAAGGATATATAGACCATTTAACGAAACAGATTATTTTATGGCTGAAGCAGAAAGAGGGAATCTGTGTCGTTATACCATGCGACAGCACAGATGCGTGGGTGGCTGCCGCATATGAGACCCTGAAAGAGCCCGAACGGATTGAAGACCCTTGGAAGCATGTGATTTCTAAGGGAAAATCTTTTCATGGGATACGGATACCAGGGCATAAAAAGAGCGGTATTGTTTACCGCCAGTTTGTCCAACACGTATGCAGTAACTGGGAAAATGTCAGAAAATGCTGTCTGAGTGCACGTATATTTGAGGAACATATCCGGGTTCTGTATGATGAGAATTAAGGGCAGAAAGGCAGGCACATACGCCCCCTTGTCCACTGAGGGTAAACGGTAACAAAGTGACAAATGTCACTTACGCTTGTGATGGATGACATCTACCATCTCCTGCATCCGGCAGGTATAATCAGGGTAACAGTTAAGGTTGAGACGAAAGGCAGGCCCCCCCGGGGCGCCTTGTCTGAACCGTTCCCTGACAGGAGACCAGCCGGGAAAGGAGAATGGGAGATGGAGAAAAAGACCAGAATCGAGAGATGGAGAAGATGCAGACCGGAATACCAGACAGACCTTAGTCAGAATAACCAGTCCAACGAGGCGGCAGCCAGCGGCCCGGCCAGCCAGCAGAGTAGTCCGGCCAGCAGTTCGGCCGGTCAGCAGGATACTCCGGCCAGCCGCCTGGCCAGCCAGAACCATGGTCCGGACGACTGCTTTACCGGCCGGCCGCCCCGCCGCCCATCCAGCCGCCCCACAAGCATCACCAGCCTTGCGGCCCTGGTGATCGGTGTGATCTTTGTGGTTCTGGCCGGCGCCATTTTTGCCACCACCACCTGGCGGATCATGCCGGATATGGCCAGGGTACTGACCATTCTGGGGACGGCAGCGGTATGCTTCCTGGCAAGCATGGCGGCAGACCGTATTTTCCGGATTCACAAGACAGCCAATGCCTGCTACCTGCTGGGATGTATCTTCTTATTCCTTACGGTGGTGGCTGCCGGATATTTCGGTATGCTGGACCGGATCTTTGTCCGGGAGGAAGCCCGGTGGTGGAGAATTCTGTCCCTGGGCAGCCTGGTGATGGAGGCGGCAATGCTTCTGGGCATCCGCCGGTTTTCGGACCCCCACTACACCCTGGTGTGCTGTCTGGGTGTCTCCCTGAATATGGCACTGGTACTGGAGGCCCTGGAATGCTCTGCACAGCAGTTTGTCAGCGGCATGGCACTGTATTCCGGCTTCCTGGTGGCGGTTCATGTGGCGGCAGCAGAATGGGCAGCCAGGAAAGGAACCGGAAATACCGGAGGGACCGGATGGGGCTCCGGCACATTTGCCCTGCTCCATCTGTGCATTTCCGGCTGGTTCCTTCTGCTCCAGTGTGCAGGAGAAAGCTTCGTGAACCTGCTGTACAATAGGTCCGTCATGGACGGCACTGTCTGGATGAATATAGCCAGTCTGGCAGCCGTGGCAGCAGCCGGAGGCCTGCTGGCATGGAAGCGGAGCCGGACAGACCAGGTGCAGGCCGGGAAGCCGTCCCATACCTCCAGCCTTGACACAGACCGGATCTGGGACAATGGCCTGGTCCAGGATCAGGTGCCCGCTCCGGCAGACTGCCGCCAGCCTGGTTTTGTCCAGACCCTGGCAGCCATGATTTTCCAGGTTATGACCATGGAACTGTTTCATTACGCCGCATTCACCGCTCCCTGGCCGGGGCTGGGTGCGAACCTGGATCTGGCACTGCTGGTTCCGGCAGTCCTGGTGACACTGTTGTTCTTCCTGGTCCGGAAGCGGATTTCCTTCCTCCACACCGGGCTGGGAGACGGGCTGGCAACCCTGGTTCTGCTGTGGGATGCCCTTTTCCTGGCAGGAAACGCCGGTTTCGGATTTCATCAGCTCCGCTGGCAGGTATCCGCCATTGTGGGTGTGGTGCTGTTTACATCCCTGGTCCGGGAGTGGGGAAAGCAGTGGGAGATTGTACGGATGCTGCTTCCTCTGCCTTTGTGGTATGTGGTGGTTCCCGGCTATGCCATCCTTTCCCAGACCCTGGTTCCCCAGGTGGAGATGGAGTGGCTGTGTCTGGCTTACGGGTGCGGGCTGATGCTGTGGGACTTTGTACGGAAGGATGTATTTGCACCGGTGATCGCCCTGGTCAGTGTGGTATCGGTGTGTACCATGTGGCTGGCAGGCAACCGGGGCATGGAGGTGGCCTGGATGGCGGCAGCAGGTATCTATGTGCTGGGCTTTGCACGGACCCGGGAATACAAAAAACAGGCTCTGGTAGGGTCCATGGTGCTTCTGACCCTGGCCTTTGAACGGCAGCCATGGCTGGTCTGGCCGGAGGTTCTGAGACTGGAAATGTTCCTTCTGCCCCTGGCAGCAGACCTTTACATGCTGAATTTCCTCTGGGACGACCGTACGGAAGTGGAGAGTCTCCAGACCGTAGGCTATGTGCTCTGTCTGGGGGCCCTGACCATAGATGCCCTTATGGGCGGGGAGGTAACGGATGCCCTGATTCTGGAAGGAATCTGCCTGGTAGTCTTCCTATTGTCCCATCTGGCAGGAAGCCGGAAGTGGATGTGGATATCCGGCAGTATCCTGGTGGCAGTGGTGATTTATATGACCCGGGATTTCTGGCTGAGTATTGCCTGGTGGGTGTATCTGCTGACTGCGGGAATCGGACTGATCGTATTTGCGGCGGTGCGGGAGAAGCGGCGGAACCGGGAGATGGAGCAGGAGGAGAAGCCTCCTGTGGACAGTAACCAATAATCCTGCTTGACCAGTCAGGGCCTGGACGGGTATAATGGTTTCTAACGAAAAGTCAGGGGGGAGGACACCATGGCCAGCCTTATTCTTCACATGATCTATCTTTGCACCATAGGCATGTCCCTGTACACGGCCTGCTGGCTCCTGCTAAAGGGAGACCGGAACGGGACCACCGCAGCCCTGGCGGCCTGCCAGATTCTGATCATCCTCTGGTGTATTCCCCAGATGTTTCTGTGGACCGTGACAGAGGTGAAGATCAAGTATCTGACCTATGGGATCTCCTATGTGGGGATCAGTTTCATCGGCCCTGCCTGGCTGGAATTCTCCTTCCGGTACTGCAGGAAGCGGACCGGGTGGCTGGTGCGTGTCCTTCTCTTCGGCATTTCCGCGCTGAATTATCTGATGTTTTTGTGTGATGATTTCCTGCACCTGTTTTACCGGGAATTCACCATGGAGCAGGTGGTCTATGGGCCGGTGTTTTATTTCCATATGCTGTATACCTACCTATGCGTGATTGGCGGAATCGTGGTGGTCATGGGAGAATTCATCCGCAAGCGGGTGACCACCCTGCCCCTGGTTCTGATCTCCTTGTCAGCAGCCGTTCCCCTGGCCTTTAACCTGCTGTACATTTCCGGGGTGTCCGGAGCCAGCTTTGACCTGACGCCGCCGGTATTCTCCTTGTCCAGCCTGCTGATGCTGCTGGCAGTGTTCCGGTATGATTTTCTGGATATCAATGCCATGGCCTTCGGCCAGATCTTCGCTTCCATTTCCGAAGGGGTGATTATCTACAACCGGCGGGGGCGGATTACCTACTGCAACCAGGCAGCGGCCCGGTGGCTTAAGACGGCGGAAGGGGATTTCTTTGAGACGCTGGAGCAGCAGGTAGGCCAGCCGGAGCTTTCCCTGGAAGACGGTACCCGGCTGCGGGTCCGCCGCTATCTTCACCGGGACCGCAGGGGAAATGTAAGCGCCGGCACAGTGATCCTGACTGACGTCAGCGAATACTATGAGCTGCTGTACCAGAGAAGCGAGCTGGAGCAGTCCCGGATGAACCTGGCTGTGGAGCAGGAGCGGAACCGGATTGCCCAGGAGGTTCACGACACCACCGGCCACACCCTGACCATGATCCAGTCCCTGCTGCGGCTGCTGCGGGCGGAGCTGGGGACGGAAGGAGTATCCGGGCAGAAGCCGGAGACTGTAGACCAAAAGCCGGAGGCAGAGCGGTGGAAAGCCGCCGGGGAGCCGCCGGACAGCCTGATCCGCCAGTATCTGGACCAGGCCCAGGAGCTGACCGCAGGAGGCATCCGGGAGCTGCGCTGCGCCATCAACCAGATGCGCCGGGGCGGCAGTCCCCTGACCGTGACCCAGGGAATCCGGCAGCTGGCAGAACAGGTACAGGAGATGGAGATAGAGATAGACATTCAGGGAGAGGACGGGGAACCCTACACCCCCCTGGCCCCGGTGGTCTACAGCTGTCTCCGGGAAGCCATCACCAATGCCCTTAAGTATGCCCATGCCACCCACATGGACGTGATCGTCAAATTCGCGGCGGACAGGCTCAGTCTCTACATCTTTGACAACGGCCGGGGCTGTGCCGTCATCCAGGAAAATAACGGTCTGCGGGGAATCCGGGACCGGGCCCGCCAGGCCGGAGGCAGTGTCCGCGTCATGAGCGCAGAAGGGGAAGGGTTCCAGATTGTGCTGGAGCTTCCGTTACAGTTCACCATTTGAAATCACCTGCGGTGATGGGCGGACCGGATTCCGGCCATTAACGTGCATCCTCCCAGCCGGTCAGCGTGGTGATCGGCTGGAGTATGAACTGTAACCACCTGCCGCTGCTTTATATTTTTTCATGCTATCCTCCCGGTCTGCTGCGGCAGAGGTCTTTTTTGTTCAGCCTGGACGGAGGGCTTCCAGCTGCCTTTTCAGTTCTGCTATTTCCGCATC
>CAJTOV010000120.1 GCA_910577765.1 uncultured Lachnospiraceae bacterium | reverse complement strand
CGATGCTTCTTGTCCGGCATAGCCGGACAAGAAGATGCCCCCCGTGAATAGTAACCAGTGTGGGACCGGCTGGAGTTTGAACCATAACCGGCAGCTTTACAATGTCTTATTTTCAAAGTATACTCTTATACGTACAGGGTCACATGCTCCCGGCATGACGGAAACCAATCGCATATATCCCCATGGAAAACCTTTGAGAGGAGAAATTGAAAATGAAGAAAACACTGAACGTTTATTTTGACTATATCTGTCCTTACTGCTACCGGGGCCTTACGGACCTTCTGGACCTGCTTCCGGATTTCCCGGATCTGTCTGTCCACTGGATTCCCTGCGAAGCCCATCCCAGACCAGAGGCAGCTTACCTTCACAGTGACCTGGCAAACCAGGCCATGCTGGCGGTGGCCCGGCAAAACGGGGACCTGGTCCGCTTCCATCAAAATGTCTTCCGTGCCCACTTTGTGGATCACCGCCCGATTGATGACAGCCAGGTCCTGGCTGACCTGGCCGCAGACTGCGGCGTCAGCAGCCAGCAGATTCTCACGGCTCTGGAAAAGGGGCTGTACCGGCAGGCTGCGCAGGACAACAATCACCTGGTCTGGGGCCGTCTGGGACTGGAAGCCGTTCCCTGCTACCAGAGCCAGAGCCTTCTTCTGGCCTCCCGGGAAGACGTGATCATCCCCAGAAAACGGCTGCGGGCATTTCTGGAAACAGTTATCAGTCACTGACACAGGTTCTGCATGCAGATAAAAACCGTTCAGACCAGGCAGCTTCCTGCCCGTCTGAACGGCTCCCTCAGACATTTTTATATAACAGGCAATAGTCTGCTTCCAGATTGCCAAGCTGTTCCTTCAGCCAGCCCAGGGAATCGTCCAGTGCCTTATTATAAACAATCGGTGCCAAATGCTCACAAAACAGATTCAGCAGCTGCTGCTCCTGGATCATTCCGATTTCTTCTCCGCGGACATCCAGGTAAAATGCTTTTATTTCGCTGGCAAGCTGCTTCTTCTGCTGATCACTGAGCCGGATTACCTGGTTTACGTTTTTTCTCATAAAGGTTCTCCTTCCAGCACTGTTACATCCCTTCAGATTCCCACCACACGCCGAAAGCAGGCATTTAATTCTGTCCAGTCCCTATTGTGGTCATCCGGAAGACTGGCGGCGATCTGCTTCTGCCTGGAAAGCTCTGTCTGGATAAACCGGAGGATCTCCGGCATATGGGGGTTTCGTTCCTTTTCCTTTGTGACCCGTTTCCTTTCCAGAAGTTCCGCAATCACCGGTTCCAGCTCCTCCTGGTGCAGGGACTGCAGCAGCTCCGAAAAGGCAACTGGCGGTATGGTGTGAAACCGCTCAATATACACCGCCGCAAGCAGCGGACGCAGGGCATAAAAATACTTTTTATAGCTGACCAGCTCCCCGCAGAGATATTCCTCATATGTATTCCTGGCGGTTCCATAGTAATGGTATAGGGCTGCCTTCTCGGAAAAATAGCTGCCTGACACCTGACGGATGTCCTCCCAGTCCCTTGTGGTCTTATAGATCTCCGGGGAACCGCTCCACTCAAAAAGGGTTGCATTTCCCCTGGCAAACTGTCTCAGAGCTTTTCTGAGATCCCATCCGTTAATATCCAGAACCTCATCCATCTGCCACTCGATCACATCCCTTATTTCATCCAGGCGCAGATAGTCCCCGGCCGGCCTTACATAGATGAAACGCACATCATAGTCACTGTCCGGCGACGCAAATCCCCAGGCACGGCTTCCGGATTCCACCGCATACAGAATCCGCACTCCCTCCTGCTTCTCGATCTTCCTTAACGCTTCCTGAATCTCCTGCCGGATATTCCTCATCTTATTCCCTCCAGACCGGTCACCACCTGCCGGTTCACCTTCTCTACATAAGCAGCCACCTGCTCCAGATCCGGCTCATCGGGAAGCCGGGTGTTTCTGGCTGCTTCCCCCATCCTGCGTTCGTATTCCTCCAGAAGCTCATAGAACTCCAAAGAAAAATTGCCATCCTCCTGCCGGAAGCCTCCCTGCCGGATCTTCATCAGCAGCTCCCGGTCATTTCTGCGGTATGTACAGATTTCTCCCAGTTCCAGAATATCGATTGCCATCATAAACAGCCGGATCAGATGCATGGCATGCTTATTCAGATGGGCGTCGTCCTTTTTTCTGTTCCGCTTCCCGATTTTGTTATAATCGTTGACCACTGACACCATGGCTCCCAGCATATGGTTATAGTCCCTGAGAGGCAGGTGACGGTATTCCGCGTCCATAAATATCTCTGTCTCCAGCTCCGGGTTCTCTGCCTGGTCAATATAAAGGCGGATACTTCCCTTTTCAAAAGCGGCGTACCGCCGGTTAAAATCCTCCAGGGCGTTGTGAACGGATTTTAATATATGCCGCTCCCGCTCCGGCTGGGCCATGGAATCCCTGGCCAGGGCATTCTGCAGACGGCGCAGCTGGGCATCTGCGTATCCCCCAAAGGACTGGATCGCCCGTTTGGAAAGAAACAGTCCCTGTCTGGCGATCAGTTCTTCCCCCAGAGGGGAACGGATCAGATACTGGTCATCCTCAAGCCCCAGGATCTCACACGTGTTGGGATTGCACTCCAGAAGGAGCCGGATGATCTTATTAAAACCATAGACCACCGTATCTGTCCCATTGTCTTCGTACTGCTCGAACCGGGTCATGCCGATCAGGTCCGAAGGAAGCTGCAAAGTCACTCCCCGCAGATCAATATCGCTGGTTTCCTGGCTGGTTCCGTAAGCATGGCTTCCTCCCAGTCCCAGCAGCATGATCCGGCTTCCCAGCCTGGGACTGGTCCGCAGAAAATCATACGCCTTCCCCTTTATGAGATTTTTAAAATCCTGGCTGCCGCTGTGTTCCATCCTATGTCCTCATTTCCCGAAGTACCAGACGGCATGCTGCCGCCCAGTGGTCATTCCCTGGCTGCACTGGTACAATGATGTACCGGATATTGATTCACGCAATCTGCTCGATCCGGCATTTCTGGCACAGCGGATACTCTGCCACAAATCCGGCCACAGCCTGCTTCATTTCCTGAAAGGACTTTCCGTAGAAATAGAGGGCCGTATCCTCCGGCCCCTGCCAGTAGCTGTACATAAAGCCTGCCTCCCCCATCAATGCGTTCATCTGTTCAATCACGTAATTGACATCACAGTCCGCATACACCTGGTCCGGAAGCTCCCTGCCGTTAAGATAAATAGCCAGTCCCTCCTGCTCTCCCACAGGCTGGTCCAGCCCATCCCCCAGAAGCCTGGACCCCTTGGGCACACCAAAATGGCGGATAATATCCTTCAGCCGTTCCAGGGACTCTGGGGAGCCGTCTTTAAGACCGATTTCAATATCACAGTACTTTACCTCCCCGGACGGCATCAGCATGGTACCGCCTCCGTTAATCTCTCCCAGTTCCAGCCGCTCCAGCACCGGTGCCAGGGCATCCTCCAGATCGCCCCGGTCCAGGGGACGGAAACGGGCGTTAAGCTGCAAGGTTATGTGAAAGGAATATGTATGTTCTGTAGACTCCATGAATCTGACCTCCTTATTTTCGGGAACATTTCTCCGCGTCAATGGCCAGCACCAGCATCAGGGCACACAGGGCATCCGCCGGGTCCTGGACTTCAATGGTATAGGTATCTGTCCAGTTAAACAGTTCCTTGGATACCCGGGCCACGCAGACTCCCTCCTGGTTCTGCACCTGGTAATCCCACTCCAAAAAATTGCCTTCCACATGCCAGCCATTAAAGTCAATGTTGTATTTGGGTTTGAACAGGGAAAATTCCTTGCGCATCCAGCCTACCCGGATATTTCCCTGGTACAGCCGGAATTCGGGAAGAAATGTCAGGACCTCCTGCTCCACCCTGCCCAGCTCATTGCCATAGGCGTCAAAGATCTTGAGACAGTGCCCCCAGGCCAGCTGCCCTTTGACCACATAGACCGTATTCCCTGCCTCGTTATAGATATCATAGCTGTCAAACCATGAAAAAAGCCGCTGCTTAAATAGTAATTTCAAATCGTATTTCCTTTCTCCCGGAAGGTTCAAAGCTCCCCGGCCTGTGGACGGTTCCGGTCAATTCCAAAAATCCGCTCCGTATTTTCCCTGGCCTTAAGAATCAGCTCTTCCTCCGGTACCTTCATGTATCTGGCCAGCTCCCTGGCCACATAGACAATATTCTCCGGCACATTGGTCCTTCCCAGCCCCGGCACATTCCGCGGGGTCAGGTAAGGCGCATCGGTCTCAATGAGAATCCGGTCCAGGGGAATCTCCTTCACCGCCTCCTGCAATTCCTTTCCCCGCCGCTCGTCGCAGATCCAGCCGGTGATCCCAATGGCAAATCCCATGTCCAGATACTGCTCCAGAGTCTTTCTGTCCCCGGTGAAGCAGTGGACCACGGACCGTCCGCATATCTGGGGATGCTTCTTAAATCTGCGGATAAATTCCTCCGCAGCCGCCCGCTCGTGGAGGAATAAGGGCTTGTCCAGGCGTTCCGCCAGCACAATATGCTTCTCCAGACACCGGATCTGGTTCTCCCTGGTGGAGAACATCCGGTCAAAATCCAGGCCGCACTCCCCCACAGCCACGATCCGGTCATTGCCTGTGACCAGACGCTGGATCTCCTCAAAATCCTCTTTCCCTGCCTGGTCCGCATTGTGGGGATGGATGCCTGCTGTTCCGTAGGCATCATGGGTTCTGACAAACCGGTCGATCTGCCGGTTCTCCTTTGGATCTGTCCCGGTCAGGATGCAGCACACACCGGCGGCTGCCCCGTTTTCCAGGACTTTTTCCGGGTCCGGGAACTGGCGGCAGAACAGGTTCAGGCCGATATCGTAGTATTTGATTTTGTTCATGGCAGACACCTTCTTTTTACACAGATTCTTTTCTTAAATAGCGTACCGGAACTTCTTTTGTCAGCCATACACCGTTTACTGACCGGTAAAACACATACCCTTCTCTCTGCATCTGTCCACTGGCCACACGATACACCACCGGATTGCCATGGCGGCTGCCTACCTTGACGGCGGTGTCTACATCCCCTGACAGATGGACATAAAGACGGCTTTTGGGTATTAAGCCGGTCTGACCGATGGATTCCACATATTTCTGTCCGGTTCCGTGGTAAAGGGATTCCGGCGGCTCTGCAACTGACAGTTCCACATCCACCGGGATGGAATGGCCCTGATTGGCACGAATCCGTGTGTAATCCTCACTGAAGGAATACCTCTGCTTGTTGTCTGTTTTCACAATCTCCTTCAGCAGCTCCATATCGAAATCCCTTGTTTTCCGGATTCCGGCGATCAGTTCCCCAACATCCGCCCATCCATGCTCATCCAGGGTAATACCAGCCGCTTCCGGCTTATGGCGCAGGATCAGACTCAGGAACCTGCTTGTACTGTTTAATTTGCTTTGCTGTCTTTCTGTCACAGTTTCTCCCCTATAAGATTTCATGAAAAAGAAGACATAACCTTTATCTTCCTGATCTCATTTTATTATACGCAGGAAATCAGCAAATATCAACCCTTATTTCCCTGCTGCCGCCTACCGCATCTCCCATCCTTCCTCCACAATTTCCGCTTCCGTGTTCTGCTCCACAAAGCCCGCAATCTCTTCCATCATGCTGTCCGCCTGGGCTTTGTGGGGGACAATGGCGGCCACACCGATCACAATGGACTGGTGGATATCCTGATCCTCCACCTCTGCCGCTGATACCTGGAATTTGTTCCGTATCTTTGCCAGAAGACTCTTTACCACCATCCGCTTCTCCTTCAGGGAATGGACCCAGGGAGCATATAACCGGATTCTTAGAACTGCTATTTTCATAGACTGATCACCTCTCTCTTTTTCCACATCGGGCGGACGCCCAATCCTTCTTATCCGGCATAGCCGGACAGAAAGATGCCCCCTCCCGCAAATTCTAACGCCTGCCTCCCCTGCCCCCGTCACAGTTTCCGCTTAAATGCCATACCTTCATACACACGTACCGGGTTACCGCGTACAATACCGGTATGCTCCTGCCATGCCGTTTTTACCTGCTTCTGCCGTTCCTCCCACTCCTTCTGTTCCAGAATCCCATTCAGTTTATTCATGGCGTCCCGCCTGTTTGCTGACTGGCTTCTCTCTAAGGTAGAGGTTACGGTGATTCCGGTGGGGATATGGACCAGTCTTACTCCGGTCTCAACCTTATTCACATTCTGGCCCCCTTTTCCCCCGCAGTGAAAACGCTGAAAACGGATATTCTTTTCTTTGTTTATACCCTCTGTTTCGGGAATGACGCTTATATCCACAAACCAGTTTTTCCGTCTGTGATTTGGCCGGAAGGGACTCTGGCATATCCACTGTACACTTCCCTCCAGACCAGACAAATCATTTTCTGTAGAGAATAAAAGAGACCTGCAGCCTCCGCCGGTTCCCGGCCTGTGGCTGGACAACAGGGTAATATCCGGATACTCCCGTTTCAAGGCATCATACAGCTTACTGACTGCCAGCTGGCATTCTGCCGGCCCCTGGCCGGAGCTGATCTGCAAAATCATCCTCTCCTTCCCCCTTCCCGTCCGGAAACCGGTTCCCTGACCTTCTTTCCGCTGTCTTTATAGCAATAGACCGGCTTCAGCCGCTTCTTCACTGTCACCGTATCCCCGACTGCTGCCTGGATCTCCTCTAATCCCCGGTAGGCAAAGGGGGCCTCATCCAGTGTACTGCTTCCAATGCAGGAACAGTAGATCCCCTTCATCTCCTGCTTAAACCTTGACACCGTATAATGTTCCTTTACATCCTTCCTTTTCAGAACACGCCCTGCCCCATGGGGTGCGGAATAGTTCCAGTCTTCATTTCCCTTTCCCTGGCACAGAAGGATTCCGTCCCGCATATTGACCGGAATCACAACAGGCTCTCCGGCCTGCGCCGATACGGCCCCTTTCCGCAATAGCTTTTCCGTACCGGATACAGCGACATAGTTATGGGCTGATGTGGTCACTTCCTCCACCTTCCACTTCATTCCCCGGGCCAGCTCATCCAGAATAGCCTCCCGGTTCAAGGCAGCAAACTCCTGAACAACGGAAACGTCATTCAGATATTCATGAAGCAGCTCCTTCTCCAGATATACCATTTCATAGGGCACCTGGATTCCTTTCTGTTTCAAATATTCCTGCC
The DNA here is from genome assembly GCA_910577765.1 of uncultured Lachnospiraceae bacterium. Taxonomy (GTDB): domain Bacteria; phylum Bacillota; class Clostridia; order Lachnospirales; family Lachnospiraceae; genus Brotaphodocola. The sequence continues at coordinate 4,292 of CAJTOV010000120.1, read as the reverse complement.
CCTGGTGCAGATAATACTCCGTAACCTCCTTCCCCAGATGCCGGCTGCCGGAATGGACCGCCACATACAGGCACCCTTCCTCATCTTCATCCACTTCGATAAAATGGTTTCCGCCGCCCAGGGTCCCGATGCTGCATGCTGCCTTTTTCCGGTTGACGGCATATTCACAGGCTAACTCCGTAAAGTCAAAGGTTTCCGCAAAACGGTGGGGGTTCTGCCGGACGAAACTCCCTGAAGGAACCCGTTCCCCAATCACTTTATCCAGACGCTGGTACTCTGCCTGTTTCTGCCGGATGCGGGCCAGGGTGATTCCGCAGCCGATATCAATTCCCACTACACCGGGAAGTATGCGGTCTCCCACAGTGGCCGTAAAGCCAATGGTGCCCACCTTCCCCGGATGCACATCCGGCATGACCCTGATTCTGCTGTCCCGAAATGCTTCATGATCGCACAGCATCTGTATCTGTGCCAATGCATATGCTTCTACCTGATCGGTGAAAATTTTTGCAGATGTATAGACTCCGTTTATAATTTTCATGGATACAATCCTTTCCTCTGCGGTGCTCTCCGCAAAAATGGGCGCAAAAAAACACCCCTTTTCAGAGATGCCGGATTGTCCTGCTGTAACCGTTCAGATACCCCGAACCTGTTACATCCAACTTCATAACCGGATAAGAATGTAAGACGGGCAGACCTGTTCCCCTTCTGCCGCCGGACTTACCTGTAATATTCCGTGAGGACAATCCTCTCTCTGTTATCTGCTGCTATTCTATTCATGGCTGTGAAATAAAAATACATCATGGCTGTCCTCCTTTCCAAACGCGGTTTCTGGTTACAAGACCCAGTATATCCGCACAGACTGATTTTGTCAATAACCAACTCCGATGCTTCTTGTCCGGCATAGCCGGACAAGAAGATGCCCACCCTGCAGGCAATAATAATCACAAAATTATGTCACATATCTAATTCTTCAAATAACTCATCAAACGTAATCTTCACATTGGGGAAATGAATCATTTTTAACGCGTCCTTATTAGACCTTGTAATTGTTTTCCAGAGATAGTATTTGGGAATCTCCTTGTCATAATCCAGGGTATAGATTTCCACTTTTCTCTCACGCCAGTCCACAATCCAGTATTCATCAATCTCCTGCTGGCGGTAAATGTCCATTTTCTCTGTCCGGTCATATTTTTCTGTAGATGGCGAAAGTACTTCCATCACAAAACGCGGGGAATCTAAAAACATATTTCCGCGCCTGAATTTTACACGGCAGTTAATTGATGCATCGGGAACTACTACCTTCGTATCGCCATTTTCCAGCTTCCATTTATATTGAACATTATCAGAAAATACAAAACAGGTGCTGTTGCGAAGCTGCTTACGGACCGATGCTACAAAATTTACAATTACAGCCGAATGCTCCGGCGTCGCCCCTGCCATATCTGTGATTTGAAAATCCAGATTCATCCTTCACCTTCTTTCCCCGGTTATACAATTCCCTGATTCCAGGACCGGCACCTACGCCTCATCAATGGCCTTCCCAATATCTCTCCGCATATATTTATTCCCGAACTTCACCCACTCCGTCGCTTCATAAGCCTTGGCCCTGGCTTCTTTGAGATCCTTTCCCGTGGCGGTCACTCCCAGTACCCGTCCGCCGTTTGTGACCATCTGCCCTGTCTCGGTAAGCTTTGTCCCGGAGTGGAACACATAGTAATCCTCCCTGCCCTGAAACGCCTCCAGACCTTCAATGACAAATCCCTTTTCATAAGCTACCGGATACCCGTCGGAAGCCAGGACCACACACACCGTGGCCCGGTCATTGTCAAACTCCAGTTCCACCTGGTCCAGCCTTCCGTCAATGCAGGCTTCAAACACGTCAATGATATCATTGTTCAGTCTGGGCAGAACCACCTGGGCCTCCGGGTCCCCGAACCGGGCATTGTACTCCAGCACCTTGGGCCCGTCCTCTGTCAGCATCAGTCCGAAGAAAATCACTCCCGTAAAGGGCCGTCCCTCTGCCTTCATGGCATCCACAGTAGGCTGGTAGATGTACTTCTTGCAGAATGCATCCACCTCCTCCGTATAGAAGGGACTGGGGGAGAAATTCCCCATGCCCCCGGTATTGGGCCCCTGGTCCCCGTCCCTGGCCCGCTTGTGGTCCTGGGCCGAGCTCATGATCTTCACCACATTTCCGTCCACAAAGGACAGCACCGACACCTCCCGCCCGGTCATGAATTCCTCAATGACAATGGCATCCCCGGCAGAACCGAACTTTCTGTCTGTCATCAGCTCCCGGACGCCCTTTCTGGCCTCCTCCGGATTCTCACAGATCAGCACCCCCTTGCCCAGGGCCAGCCCGTCGGCCTTAAGCACAATGGGAAACCTGGCCGTCTCCAGATACGCCAGGGCCTTGTCCGGGTCCGTAAAGGTCTCATAAGCTGCCGTCGGAATCCCGTACTTTTTCATAAGATCCTTGGAAAATGCCTTGGATCCCTCCAGAATGGCCGCATTCTTCCTGGGCCCAAACACCCGCAGTCCGGCTGCTTCAAAGGCATCCACCACACCCCCCACCAGGGGATCGTCCATGCCGATGACCGTTAAGTCAATCTCCTTGTCCCTGGCAAAATCCACCAGCCGGTCAAACTCCATGGCCCCAATGGGCACACACTCTGCCACCTGGGCTATTCCCCCGTTTCCGGGAGCACAGTAAATCTTCTCCACCCTGGGACTCTGTGCCACCTTCCAGGCAATGGCATGCTCACGCCCGCCGCTTCCTACAATCAGTACCTTCATATCTACCTCCGCATTCTTGATGCCCATGTTTCTTCGCATTCCCTACATCTGTGCCAGATATTCCTTGTATCCTATCTCTTCCAGCTTCCTGGCCTTCTTCACCACATCCCCTTTCAGGGTCTCTGCATACTCCTTCACCTTCCCCAGAAGCGCCTCATCGGACATGGCCAGCATTTTGGCTGCCAGAATCCCTGCGTTGGCCCCTCCGTTGATGGCAACCGTAGCCACCGGAATCCCCGAAGGCATCTGCACGATAGAATAGAGGGAATCCACACCCCCCAGGTCCGAAGTCTTCATGGGAATCCCGATTACCGGCATGGGAAACAGCGCCGCGCACATTCCGGGCAGATGGGCGGCCTTCCCGGCCCCGGCGATAATCACCTTCATCCCCTTACTCTCTGCCCCTTTGGCCCACTCAAAGAAAATATCCGGCTCCCGGTGGGCAGAAATAATCGTCATCTCATATTCAATCCCAAACTGATCCAGCACTTCCGCTGCCTTGGCCATTACCGGCATATCCGAATCACTGCCCATTACAATCCCGACCTTCGCCATCACACATCCTCCTTTTCTCGTAAATGTACTCCCGAATCTGCCAGAATCCGGTGCGGGGAGACTCCGGGAGTACCTGCAAAGCTCTCCGCGCACCATTAGCATAGCTTATAATTCAAAGATCTGTATACCAAAAATCTTATGAATATCATACCTGATTTTCCGGTCCCAGTCAATACCGGAAGCGCCGCGGTTCACACCACAGCCGGTCACTGACAGAGCCTATAAGAGCATATAAAATGTATCCAGATCATTCAGATGATTCTATGGGTCCGCTGCCGCTCCCATCTGTTTTCTCATATATCGTATCACAGGTTTCAACAATCCGCAAGTTTAATGATGCCATATTTTCTGATAAGAAACTTTTACTTAAACGCTTGACGATTATCTGTCATAAGAGATATACTAAAAAAATCCGGAGTGTGAAGGCAAAGGATACACACGCATTTACAAAAAGAATCATGGATGGGTAAGAGAAAATGGCAATACAGATTATTGCAGATTTATATGATTGTTCTATGCTTATTGACGATACCGGAGCAGTGACGGAGGCGGCGCATAAAGCCATTGCATATGTGGGCGCAAATATTGTGGAGGAATGCATTCACAAATTTGAACCGGTTGGCATTACATATTTTGCTGTTATTTCCACTTCCCATTTTTCCATCCATACCTGGCCGGAATATCAATATGCGGCAGTGGATATTTTTTCATGCAGGGATGATGTGGCGGACGGGATTGCGCAGATGCTTAAGGATTTATTTGGTTCGGGACGTGTTCGGATCCAGACCATACAGCGTGATATCAGGGGTTAAAGAAGGAGACGGAATATGTTTTACCGGGTAGGTACACTGCTCAATATCAAGGGCCAGCCGGGTAAGGTGATTGGCTATATCCAATATGAAAATCCTCAGGATTCCAATAAACCATGGACGGAATACCGC
>CAJTOV010000119.1 GCA_910577765.1 uncultured Lachnospiraceae bacterium | reverse complement strand
ATGCTTCTTGGCCCCGATGCTTTTCGGGGGCAGGAAGATGCCCTGCGGACTCTAACTGGGACAGGAAGATCCGGACAAGTAATAAACCTACCTTGACGTGCCAAATACAAGGTAGGTTTATTTGCTTAGCTTTGTTATTCCTGTCTATACAGATTACCGCTTCTGTCCCGGCCTCCACGGACGGTTGTCTTCCGGAATATAGAACAGCCGGTTGTCAGGGCGGCTCTGCTTAAAAGGCAGGGGCAGAGTCCCTGGCGGAATAGGCAAAGCTGCTGCCTGGAACAAGTCATTAACCAGCTCCTGCTCCAGTTCCTCCAGCATCTCCTCATCTTCCCAGGTATCCTGAAAACCGTCTTCCCAATACAGAAGCGCGTTGGAGCCGGTGGCTTTCGGAGCTCCGTAGATACCGGCGGTTTCCTGGTTCCATAGGGTACTGCCGGAAGCCGGATAACCGGACGACTGGGCAGACCCATTGGAAGCGGTGGCCAGCCCGGCATTGGAGGCTGTCGCCTTCTGGGCCACAGTGCCACGGGTACTGCCGGACGTATAGTCATAGCGATATAGGGTCTCTCCCCTGCCGCACTGATTGTCAGTCACCGGTTCTGTCAGTTCCGGATCTCTGTACCAGGGTCCGCGGCCTGGTGGAAATATCAGCCCATTGCCAGTAAAGGACTTTATGTTCATTTCACCACTTCCCCGTTTGATTTCTTTCAGGAAAATACTGTTACGGATATCCAGATGATTGATTTTTCCTATAGCTTCTAAACATAAGTACTCCAGGGATACATCGGGATTCAGATCCAGGTCAGTCAGGTTATTCATTCTTATTGTCAGGTGTTTCAGTCTGGAAGCTTTTGAAAGATCCAGGGCTGTATCTGTGGTTGCCAGCATATTAAACGACCCACACTCCAGGTTAGTAAAGCTGCCCAGATCCAGCGGGGCAGATAAGGTTGCTCCTGATTTTACACGAAGTATCTCTATGCTGTTTACGGCTGGCAGCTTCAGCCGGGTATTTGCTGCGTCTGGACCGCTTGAATTATCAATACTGACGTGTTTGAGGTTTTTATTCTTACTTAAATCAATGGTGCTCATATTGCCAGTCTGCACCCAGAATGTGCGAAGGTTAGGAAGCCCACTGAAATCCTGATCCCCGGTAAGTTTCCCATTCCACCCGTCTATACGTGTTTCGTCGTATCGAATATCCAATGGTGCCGGATCATGTCTGCAATCATCAGCGCAGGCAAATTTATTGTAATCTGTGCAAATGGTTTTCAGCGATTCATGGTCAGAAAGCTCCAGATGTACTACACCCCGTGGCACATACAGCTCCTTGAGCCCTGTAACCCGTCTCAAATCCAGATTCAGCCACAAGGGTGAGACATCCCCGTACGAAGATTTGGCAGACATATCACAGACAATCCCTGTAATCTCATAAATCTGCGAATCATCTCCCATATAGTATCTTGGGCATTCAAAAGAATATCCGGTTGTACTGCCTATGGTGCTCCCATACTGGACCTGGACCTTTTTTGAGCTGGCATTATAGGTGGAAAATTTCGAGGAAATATCATTTCCCTCTTTATCCACGGCTTTCAGAGCCGTGCCTGCATTGAGCTTTAGTGTTGTCGGAATAATGCTTGCCTCGGAGAACTGAAACTCTTTCCATGTTATTTTTCCATTCTTGAGTTCTCCAATATCGGGCCTGATTACTTTGTCCACATCAATTGCTGCATTCAGACCGCCTTTTTCTTTAGATACTTTAAGCTTTAGCCGCCCTTCTATTTTCGAATATACGCTGCCTTCTATTTCCGCCGCCCCCTGAAACCCTAGCTGGGGCAACACCGTCAGCTTGCCTTCTGCCTCTCCGGAGGCATCTATTCCCAGAAGTCTCAGGTCAATCAGGGCAGGGATGACACCTCCGGCCGCAAGCCCGGCACTGATCCCCAGACCTGTATCCAGTTCTCCACTGACGGAAATCCCGGCCCCTGCCTCAAGCTTAGATTCCATTGGTCCCAGTGTCAATGGATCTGACTCTTTTTTACTGTCATAGACCACAGGATACGCGAATTCTATATCCACATAGGGGCCAATCTCCCCTTCTATCACTGCCTTGAGATTCACGGTTACCGGAACTATAAAAAATAATGCCTTATCAATTTCCAGTATAGATACCTGATCGCTGAGGACATTGTTTATATTTGTCTCTGACAGATTTGTTATGATGTTCCAGCCGTAAAACATCAGCACAAGACGGTCTGACAGATCCACTCCCTCAAGCTTGACATCCATGAAAAGCAGAGACAGCTTCGTTTCTTTCGGTATCTCCTTTCCGGTCTTCTCTGACAGCAGCTTCAATAATTTTGCCCCTACATCGCCTTCCCCGGAAATGTCAAATGATGCCTTCCCCTTAAAACCAGGTTTAAAGGAAATGTAGACTTCCGGGTCTTTCTTGGTAATCGGAATATTAATCGTGATATTGGTTTCTGCATATGCTTCCCCCTGAACAGACGGCTTAAATATCAATTTCTTTTTGCCGTTTCCCGTATCCGGCTTAGAGCTCCCTTCATCCCCGCTGCCGTCTCCCGTATCCGGCTTAGAGCTCCCTTCATCCTCATTGCCGTTTCCCGTATCCGGCTTAGAGTTCCCTTCATCCCCATTGCCGTTTCCCGTATCCGGCTTAGAGTTCCCTTCATTTTTATCTTCATCCTTATCACCAGTATCTCCGCTGTCACCGGCCCCGGTATTCCCGTTTTCTTCTGTTTCTTTTAATTCCTTCTCATATTTAATGGGAACAGAAATTTTCTTGTCTACGGTAACTCTCTGTGCGGATCTGGCAGACCGTGCTGTGTCCTGGCCTGTCATGATGGTTTTGTCTTCCCACGGGTCCCAGGTAAAAGCCGGCTGCGCCGGAACCTGTGCTCCATCCGAATCAAAAGAGAAAGAGGTTCCAGGTCCCATCATTTCGAATACGCTGGACTTCTGTCCATGAAGAACCTCATAGGCGCCTGCGTTATAATTGGAATACGATCCTGTATATTCATCATCATGGCTCTCATAGGTAAACACAAATCCGATGGGGAACTGGTCACAGGGATCAATGTACAGGATATCCCCCGGCTGGATGGTTCCCTCCTGTATGTACACATAAACCGGATTAGTATTATATACGGCCCATTCCACATTGCCCTCATCATCCAGATTAATGTCAAAGAAATCACTGGCGATCTGCTCCACCACTTTCTTCTCTTCTGCTGTGTTGGAAAGGATTCCTTTTACATTATCCTGGAGAACCACGCTTTCATCTGGGGTCTCGCCGCTCTGGATCGGACGGTAATAAACCGGTATTGTCTGAGGCTCTTTCTGAAAATAAGCGGATTCCCTCTGGTCCGGAAGCAGCTTGTATCCATCCATGGCAGGATACTGGATCGCATACAGTTCCCCTATTTTATCGGAAACGTCCTTTTCATAGAGAATTTCTCCGGTATCCTGGACCATATAGCGGATTGTAAGACTGCCTGAGCCTTCGCCGGACGGCTTGTCTCCCTCACCGGGCTTGTCCCCACCGCCAGGTTTATCGCCGCCACCAGGATTGTCACCGCCACCAGGGTTATCGCCGCCACCAGGATTGTCGCCGCCAGAATTGTCACCGCCAGGATTGTCGCCGCTGCCAGGCTGATCCCCGCCGCCAGGATTATCGCCACCACCGGGATTGTTGCCGCCGCCAGGCCGGTTTCCGCCGCTGCCGCCAGAGGACCCGCCGCTGCTTCCGTCTGAACCGCTGCCGCCATCCCCGGTGACTTTAGTCAGAATCCCTTTCCCTTCCTGATACTGAACCACACCGTTGACGGTCCACTGCCCGTCCCTATTGACGGTATATCCGTCCGGGGTGGTGCAGTCTGCATACATGGCACCGTTTCCGTCAAACCGATAGCAGTAACCGTCGATCCACAGCCACTGGTCTGCTGCTGCCCGGCCAAAGAAGCCGTCATGGACCGGGTTTAAGAAGTACCAGGTTCCGTTCTCCTGAAACCATCCGGTACGCATCTCCCCTTCAATTCCGTCGGATGCCCGGTTCAGATAGTAGCGGTCACTCTGTCCCTCCTGATACCAGCCCGTCTCCATAATGCCTTCCGGGGTAAAATGATACCAGCTATCTCCTGGTTCCTTCAGCCATCCGGTGGCCCGTACTGTGCCCTCCTGATAGACCCACTGTCCTGCTTCCTGCTGCCATGAACCGGCATAGCTGACACTGGAGGCCAGCAGGGACCCAATCAGGATTCCGGCAACCCGGCTTTTCAAACGCTTTGGTTTCATACCTCTCTTCTCCTTGCAATTCTGTAGTAGCAGTCATGCTGCCCAAAATACAGGGATCGGAGCAGTAACAAAAAAGAACTGTGGTTCCGTGGCAGGCCAAATCCCTAGATGGGCAGGGCATCTGGCTCACGAAATAAACCGCAGTTCTTTCAAACTCCGATTTCCCACACAGTATGCTCTGAAGGCGGATCACTCCGCCTGCAAAGCATCTGGCGAGAAATCAAGAACGAGGTGCAAAGTATGCGTCCACACTGTTACACCTCGTTATATCTTCTAAGGCTTAGAGTCCGCCTGCTAAACCGCACAAAAATATTGCACTTTCCCGGTAAGTGCCTTATAATAATCCTTGTGTGTATCGCAGACATGTCTGTATTGTGTGGTAGCCATCTTACCATCTTTGCCATAGGGAGCGGCAACTCCCTATGGCGGTACACCGTTTGCGTCCTTGAATTCTCAAGATTATTCTATCACATCAATTTCCATACGACAAGTAGAAATATGACTATTTTAGACAACAGCCCGCAGGGCGGGGAAAACCGGATGAAAACAGACGTCAGGCTTGCCTGTAAGGCTGTTTCTGTCCGGTTTTCCACATCGGGCGGGCGCCCGATGCTTCTTGGCCCCGATGCTTTTCGGGGGCAAGAAGATACCCTGCGGACTCTAAATGGGGCAGGAAGATTCCCCGCCAACCACAACCCAATCCTCCAGATTTGAATATTTTATGTTTTCTCTTTCGGATTTTTGGTATATACTTAAGGAAACGACTCCCGGAAAGGAGGGAACTGAGCCTATGGAACCGACTGTTTCAATTGGCACCCAGAGTTTTGAATTCATCCGCCAGGAAAACGCATTCTACATTGACAAGACCGGCTTTATCCGGGAATGGTGGGAGGGCAAGGATGCGGTGACCCTGATTACCCGCCCCCGCCGTTTTGGTAAGACCCTGAATATGAGCATGCTGGACTGCTTCTTTTCCTCCGGTCATGCTGCGGACGGCTGCCTATTTGAGGGTCTTTCTATCTGGGAGCATGAGAAATACCGCATGCTCCAGGGCACTTATCCTGTGATTTCCCTAAGCTTTGCAGGCATAAAGGCAAATCATTTCCAGGGAGCCAAGAACGGACTGGTCCGGGCTATGGCTGAGGCCTATGACGCCCACAAATATCTGAAAGACAGTGATTGTCTTAACCAGGAAGAAAAGTACAATTATGACGCATTCCGTCGGTATTCCAGCAATCCTTCCCCTGACAAGGAGATCGACGACCAGTTTGTAACTGCCGCGCTGAATACCCTTTCCGGCTATCTGGAGCATTATTATGGGAAAAAGGTATTGATCTTTCTGGACGAATATGACACGCCTCTACAAGAAGCATATGTATCGGGCTACTGGAAGGAACTGGTCCTGTTTGTGCGGGAGCTTTTTAATCTGACATTCAAGGACAACCGGTATCTGGAGCGGGCTGTCCTTACCGGTATTACCCGGGTGGGGAAAGAGTCCATTTTCTCGGACCTGAATAACCTCCAGGTTGTCACAACCACCTCAGACAAATACACCTCCTGGTTCGGATTTACGGAGGCAGAGGTATTTGCCGTGCTGGAGAGACGGGGATTGTCCGCAGAGAAAGACAATATCCGTTTCTGGTACGACGGCTTTACATTTGGAAGCCGCAATGACATGTATAATCCCTGGTCCATAACCAAATATCTGGACCTTGGAAAGTATGGCACCTACTGGGCAGATACCAGTTCCAATATCCTGGTATCGGAACTGATCCGTCAGGGAACGCCGGAGCTGAAAATGCAGATGGAGGAGCTTCTTGCCGGCAGATATCTGGAGACGGTTCTGGACGAGCAGATTGTATTTGACCAGTTGAACCATGTGCGGGGCGCCATCTGGAGCCTGCTGGTTGCTGCTGGTTATTTAAAGCCGGTTAACTGCCGGTTTGATCCGGAGCAGGGGGAAACCATATACCGGCTTGGAATCACCAATCATGAGACAATGCTCATGTTCCGCAAAATGATTTCCGGCTGGTTTCCAGAGGATCTTACCTCCTACCGTGATTTCCAGAAGGCACTTCTGGCTGGCGATCTGGATTATATGAACCAGTTTATGAATGACATATCCACAGAAGTATTCAGCAGCTTTGATGCTGGGAGAAAGGCATCGGACAAGGCCCGGCCGGAACGCTTCTATCACGGCTTTGTACTGGGACTGGTGGTGGATATGGCTGGCCGCTATTACATCCGTTCCAACCGGCAAAGCGGTTTTGGAAGATATGATGTGATTATGGAGCCAAAGAACCGGACCGACCATGCCATTGTGATGGAGTTTAAAGTATTCTCACAGGACCGGGACCGGACCATGGAAGCCGCTGTGGACAAGGCCCTAAAACAGATTGAAAACATGAAATACGATACGGAGCTTCTGGCAAGGGGGATTTCCAGAGAACAGATCCGGCATTATGGATTTGTCTTTGACGGACAGAAGGTTCTGATCGGGGAACCGACTTAAGAAAACCGGACAACGGGTCACTGGCAATGTATAAAGCGCCACTGTTCACGGGGGACATCTTCTTGTCCGGCTATGCCGGACAAGAAGCATCGGGCCTCCTCCCCATGTGGAAACCGCCCTCTCCCCAGCCCCTCATTCCCCCCTGAATGCTAAAAAGACTGTCACATCGATGCGACAGTCTCCTGGTTCACTTATTCAATTGAAAACCCACCTGACCCCAATTCCCAATCCGATTTAAGCCACTACCTTTACGTTCACAGCCTGCATGCCGCGGTTTCCTTCGGTGGTGTCGAAGACAACCTTCTGACCATCCTCCAGAGTCTTGTAGCCATCAGCCACGATGCCGGAAAAATGTACGAATACCTCTTCTCCTGTAGCGTCGTTGGTGATGAAGCCGTAACCTTTAGTAGCGTTGAACCATTTTACTGTACCGTTATTCATACCAGTACCTCCTAAAAAAATTATTTATATATTTTGTACAGAACCAAAAAATCACATATTTTTGTAAAACATGAAAGGACTTCATGACTTACAAAAATATGTGAATCAAAAGCTCATTCCAGAATACAATTGTATTGTACCATTCACGTATGATTGTGTCAAGCAAATTCGGCTTTCATATTTACGAAATTTCTACGAACTTTTTGTTTCCTATACGATCTGAGTATGGGGATACTCTTCCAGGCCCCTCTGGCTGGTGCCGGCTGTCTGCCGGCACGGACCAGATGACGGGTCCCATATGGGGAATATCCTCCGGCGGGTTATCCTGGGAAAGAATATCCCCCCTGACCGCAGCCGTCCGGGTCTTCCCGGCCTGCTGCCCCTGATCTTTTTTATTACTTCAGGGTAACCTTTGCACCCTCAGCCTCCAGCTTAGCCTTGATGGACTCAGCCTCTTCCTTGGAAGCAGCTTCCTTCACGACCTTCGGAGCGCTGTCAACTACGTCCTTGGCTTCCTTTAAGCCCAGGCCGGTAGCTTCACGTACCACCTTAATGACCTTAACCTTGTTGGGGCCAACCTCGGTCAGCTCTACGTCAAACTCGGTCTTCTCCTCAGCTGCCTCAGCCGGGCCGGCTGCTGCTGCAACCACTACGCCTGCTGCTGCGGACACGCCGAACTCTTCCTCGCAGGCTTTTACCAACTCGTTCAGTTCCAGTACGGATAATTCCTTGATAGCTTCGATAAACTCAGCAGTAGTCAACTTTGCCATTTTGATTTCCTCCATTTATTAATTTTTGTTCTTATCCTGTCTTTGTGTAAGATAGGGAAAATATCTTACGCCTCGCCCTGCTTCTCAGCGATCTGGTTAAGCACACGGGCGAAGTTGGTAACCGGAGACTGCATGCTTCCCAGCAGCCGTCCCAGAAGCACTTCCCTGGACGGGATGGTGGCGATCACCTGGATGCCCTTGGCATCGTAATAGGTACCCTCTACAATACCGCCCTTCATCTCCAGCTTATCTGCCTTCTTGGCGAACTCAGCCAGCATTCTTGCGGGAGCCGTCGCATCGTCCTTGGAGACTGCAATGGCAGTAGGTCCTTCCAGATTCGGGTCCAGGGCCGCATAATCGGTTCCTTCAGCCGCACGTCTGATCATGGTGTTCTTGTATACTTTATATACAATACCAGCAGCTCTCAACTGCTTACGCAGCTCTGTATCCTGGGCAACGGTCAGACCGCGGTAGTCCACTGCCACTACGGAAGCGGCACCGTTCAGAAGCTCAGCGATCTCAGCAACGACCGGCTGTTTCAACTCAACTTTTGCCATGAATATCTTCCTCCTGTTTTATTTTTCGCAACAGTCCGGCGGATGTCCGGTGTGTCCTGCCGGTACATTCCGGCAGAACGGGAAACCGTCAGGCTGTCACTGTTCTGGGTATGCCGAGTAAACCATGGAACGCGCCGCCGGCGCGTGTCTGGTGTGCTGGAAAAGAAAACCTCCCCGCGCGGAGACGGAGAGGCTCTATAATCATCTTATGATTACTAACATCCTCGGCAGGCGTTACTATCTTATGCCTTGCGGCACCTGCTGTCTTCGGCAGTCCATACTTTGATACAATAGCATATTCTATGCGGATTGTCAAGCTTAATTCATCAGCTTTGCCACATTCAGCTTCACGCCGGGCCCCATGGTGGAGGTCAGGGTGACGCTCTTTAAGTAGGCGCCCTTCAGGGTGGAGGGTTTTGCCTTGACAATCGCATCCATAAGCGTCTGGAAGTTGTCCGCTAATTTTTCTGCTTCAAAAGAAGCTTTACCCACTGGCACATGGATGATGTTGGTCTTGTCGAGTCTGTACTCGATCTTACCGGCTTTGATATCTTTGATCGCCTTGGTCACGTCCATGGTGACGGTGCCGGCCTTGGGGTTGGGCATCAGGCCCTTGGGTCCCAGGATACGGCCCAGACGTCCTACGACGCCCATCATGTCCGGGGTAGCCACTACCACGTCGAAATCCAGCCAGCCTTCGTTCTGGATCTTCGGGATCAGCTCCTCGGCTCCTACGTAATCCGCACCGGCTGCCTGGGCCTCGTCAGCCTTGACCCCCTTTGCGAATACCAGGATTCTGACCACCTTACCGGTACCATGGGGCAGAACCACTGCGCCACGGATCTGCTGGTCTGCATGACGTCCGTCACAGCCGGTACGGATATGGGCTTCAATGGTCTCATCAAATTTTGCAACCGCATTCTTCTTCACCAGTGCGATTGCATCTGCTGCATCATACAGAGTAGCGCGGTCTACGGATTTAGCCGCCTCCACATATCTTTTTCCACGTTTCATATTCATAACCTCCTAGTGGTGTTGTCGGGGATGTCCCTCCCACGTCTATATTCTTCATCTCTCAGTCAGTATCCCGCCGGCCTGCTTTCCGGTAAAGGAAAAATGCTTCCGGCCACGGTAAACGGCCCCTGCCCGGGCGCCGCTGCCGGTACACTAATCTTCTACCGTAATGCCCATGCTTCTTGCAGTACCTGCGATCATGCTCATGGCTGCTTCCAGGCTTGCTGCGTTTAAGTCAGGCATCTTGGTCTCGGCGATCTTCTGGAGATCTGCTTTGGAGATGGCTGCTACCTTCGTCTTGTTCGGGGTTGCGGAACCAGATTTGATCTTGCATGCTTTCTTTAACAGAACGGCTGCCGGCGGCGTCTTGGTAATGAAGCTGAAGCTTCTGTCTGCGTATACGGTAATCACCACGGGAATGATCAGGTCTCCCTGGTCAGCGGTTCTTGCGTTGAATTCCTTGGTGAACTGCACGATATTGACGCCATGCTGACCCAGCGCCGGACCTACTGGCGGTGCCGGGGTAGCCTTGCCTGCCGGAATCTGTAATTTGATGTAACCAGTTACTTTCTTTGCCATAATAATGACCTCCTTATTGTGGTAATGTCGGGGATGTCCCTCCCACGGGCGGCCTGCCGCTCATCCACAGACGGCGCGCCCCAGCCGGTGTCCCGGCCATTCTCTGTTTCCTGTAAGCTCCAGCGCAGGGCGTGTGGAGGATTACATTTTCTTGACTTCCGTGAAATTCAGCTCGACCGGTGTCTCGCGGCCAAACATCTCAACATGAATCGTAAGGGTCTTTCTGCCTTCATTGACTGCCTTGACGGCGCCCACCGTATCCTTCCAGGCTCCTGCGGTAACCACCACAGTATCACCCACCTCGAAATCAACAGCCACCTGCGTCCTGCCAAATCCAAGATTGGCCATCTCCTCATCGCTTAAGGGAACCGGCTTGGAACCTGGGCCCACAAAGCCTGTGACGCCCCGGGTGTTCCGCACCACATACCATGTCTCGTCGTTCATGATCATATGGATCAGCACATAGCCTGGGAACATCTTCTTGTCCGCCAGCTTCTCCACACCGTCCTTAAGCTCTGCCACTTCCAGCATGGGAACGGACACAGCCAGGATCTGGTCCTGGAGCTTACGGTTCTCGATGGTCTTCTCAATGTCAAATTTCACCTTGTTCTCGTAGCCCGAATAGGTATGCACCACATACCACTTTGCTTCTGACATGCTATCACCTTCGCCTTAATTAGATAATGAAGTTGAGGCCCCATTTGATGATGAAGTCCAGGACTGCAATCACAAGTCCCAGAGCAATGGATACTGCCAGCACGACAACGGTCTGCTTGCCGACGGTCTCCTGGTCAGGCCATACGATCTTTTTGAACTCAGCTTTTAAACCCTTGAAAAAGCTCTTCTTCGGAGCTTTCGCGGTGCCTGTAGTCTCGCTCATCTTTCACACTCCTTACTTGGTCTCTTTGTGCAAAGTATGAGTCTTGCAGAATCTGCAATACTTCTTGGTTTCCATGCGGTCCGGATGGGTCTTCTTATCCTTCGTCATGTTGTAATTCCGCTGCTTACATTCTGTACATGCCAGTGTAATTCTTGTGCGCACGACTTCCACCTCCACTTGTTTTCTTTTTCGCCGGTCTTTTTTTAATTTTGCGCATAAAAAAAAGACCTAACTTCTTCCATCGCCACATTACTATACCATAATCACAAGGTGACGTCAACTGGTTTTTCCGATGGAAAAGCGGTTTTCTGCTGGATTTTCGTAACAGTTCAGACAGGTCTGCGCGTTTACCGCGCTGACCGTAAGAAAACCCAGCGGCCGCGGGCATACGGCCCTCTACACTCCGTTTCGGTC
>CAJTOV010000118.1 GCA_910577765.1 uncultured Lachnospiraceae bacterium | reverse complement strand
CTGACACGAATATCAAGCACTATTTACTTCGGGATTAATGCAACGATGTACTAGAACAGGATGCTGCCTGTCTGGAAAACCGCCACAGCTGCCGCCCAGGCAGCCACAAGCTGGAAGACTACCATGGCCAGGGTGAATTTCCAGGATTTTGTCTCGCGCCGGATGGTGCCTATGGCTGCCACGCAGGGTGTGTACAGCAGACAGAATACCAGCAGCGCATAGGCACTGACCTGGCTGAAGCCGGACGCCGAAAGCTGGGCAGACAAAGCCGCCATGCCGGATGCGGAGTTGATGTTGCCGATTCCGTAAAGCACCGAGAAGCTGGACACCACCACCTCCTTGGCGGAGAGGCCGGAAATCAGGGCCACGGCAATCTGCCAGCTTCCCAGTCCTGCCGGCGCAAGAACCGGCACCAGAGCCCGGCCTATGGAAGCAGCGAAGCTGTCCGTTACATCGGAAATATATCCGGTCATGCCGAAATTCAGCACAAACCACAGGATGATGGATGCCAGGAAAATGGTGGTCCCGGCCTTGGTCAGGTAATCCTTGACTTTGTCCCAGACATAGATGGCCACGGTCCGGGTGTTGGGAGTCTTGTATTCCGGCAGTTCGATCAGCAGCGTGTCTTCCTGGGTGTTTCTGCTGGTCTTGTGCATGAAAAAGGCGATCAGGATGGCAGCCGCCAGCCCCAGCACATACAAAGAATAGGCCACCAGCAGTGCCTGGCCCGGGAAAAACATCTGGGCAAACAGCACGTATATGGGCAGTCTGGCGGAACAGGACATAAAGGGAGTGAGCAGGATCGTCCGCTTCCGGTCCCGTTCACTGGCCAGGGCCCTGGTAGCCATCACCGCCGGCACCGTACAGCCAAAGCCCAGCAGCATAGGCAGAAAGGCTTTTCCGGACAGCCCTACCCGCCCCATGGTCTCATTCATCACATAGGCCACCCGTGCCATGTAGCCGCTGTCCTCCAGAAAGGCCAGGGCCAGAAACAGAATGAAAATATTGGGCAGAAAAGTGAGAATCCCACCGACGCCTGCCACGATTCCGTCCACCACCAGGGAGCTCATCCACTGGGAAGCGTGTATCCCTGCCAGGAAGGCTGACATGGCCCCGGAGAACCAGTCCAGGCCGGTCTCAAAGTATCCTTTGAGAAAATCTCCCACCGTAAAAGTCAGGAAAAATACCAGTGCCATGATCCCCAGGAAAATCGGAATCCCCAGGACCGGATGGGTCAGCCACTGGTCAATCCGGTCTGTGGCTGCTGCCTTTTCCTGCTTGTTAAACAGGCATTCCTCTATGATTTCCTCAATGTATTCGTATTTTTCATTGATGATCTTCTTCTCATAGCTTTCGGACACAATGTGACTGATATCCACCGGATGGTCACTGGTAACGGCCTTATCCTGCTCCAGAAACTTGACCGCATGCCACCGGAGATTGTCCATATCCCCATACTTGGCCCGGAGAATCTCTTCGATCCGGTGAATCTTGTGTTCTATGTCCTCATCGTAGCGGACCACAATGCCCTGGGGGCCTTCCTCGTAGTGATGGACCACGGCATGCATCAGTACGTCCAGACCGGTCCGTTTCCTGGCAGATACCGGCACCACGGGAATATGGCCCAGAAGCTCCGGAAGACGGTGCATGTCGATCTCCATTCCCCGCTCTTCCACAATGTCCATCATGTTCAGGGCCAGAATCACCGGCTTCTTCAGTTCCAGAAGCTGTAAAGTCAGGTACAGATTCCGCTCCATGGAGGATGCGTCCACCACATTGATGATTACATCCACTTCCCCTTCCTCAATGCAGCGGCGGGTCACAATCTCCTCAATGGTGTAGGAGGTCAGACTATAGATACCCGGCAGGTCAATGACCTGGATGGGCCTTCCTTTGTAACTGGTGTGTCCCTCCACCCGTTCCACGGTGACCCCGGGCCAGTTGGCCACCTTTAAGTTGGCTCCGGTAAAGGCGTTGAACAGGGTTGTCTTGCCGCAGTTGGGATTACCTACAAAGCCTACGCGTATTTCCGTGTTATCACTGTACATGGAGGGACCTCCCTTCCTGGCGGGCCTGGATGGACCGCTCCGGATGGAGCGGCTGTTTATAATGGGGCTGCCCTCCCGGACGGTGCCCGGCATCCTCCGGCACTTCCCTGATCTGAATCCCGTCACTGATGCGGCGGCCCACAGCCAGACGGGTACCCCGCACTTTAAAAATCACGGAGCCGCTGCCCTTCTTATTAAGAATTGTCACCGGCGTCTCCTCATTGACCCCAAGGGCCTCCAGACGCCGGGTAATCGTATCATCCACCACCACACCCTTTACCAGGTATGTGCGGCCAATGGTTCCTTCGTTGAGTTTCATGTATGCCTCCCTATGGTTCGTATAAACTCCGGAATCTCACTGTGGCCAAACCAGTTAGCCACCAACAACTAATACCTACAAAAAGAATATACTCTTGTTGAGAATGTTTGTCAATAAGCCATGCAGAAAACAGCCAGGCCTCTGTCATCATGAGCTCGCTCATGAATGACAGAGGCCTGGCCGTTTTCTATAGGGCGCACGCGCCCGGCTTCTTGTTTTCGACGCTTTTCGAAAACAAGAAGATTGCATGGCGCCCCACCCGGCACACCCGCAAAACGCAACCCGCCCGGCACACCCGCAAAACGCGACCCGCCCGGCACCTCCCGCAAAACGCACCTCCGCGCCCGGCTTCTTGTTCCCCCTTATCCTTCCACCTCCAGCAGCATTTTCTTCACCTGCATCATCTTGTCCCGAAGTACCAGGGCTTCCTCGAAGTTCAGCTCTGCCGCGGCTTTGCTCATCTTCTTCTGCAGCTCCCTGGCCAGGGCAGCCAGCTCTTTGGCATCCATGGATTCCAGATCCTTCTCCAGATCCTCCGGCCTGGCCTCGGCTGCTTTGGAAATGACGATCAGGTCCCGGACTGCCTTCTGGATGGTAGTGGGGGTGATACCGTGTTCTTCATTGTACTGCTGCTGGATCTGACGGCGGCGGTTGGTCTCGTCAATGGCCCTGCGCATGGAGTCTGTGATCATATCGGCGTACATGATCACATGGCCTTCCGAGTTCCGGGCAGCCCGGCCAATGGTCTGGATCAGGGAGGTCTCGGAACGCAGGAAGCCTTCCTTGTCAGCATCCAGAATGGCCACCAGGGTGATCTCCGGGATATCCAGGCCTTCCCGCAGCAGGTTGATGCCCACCAGCACGTCAAACACATCCATACGCATGTCCCGGATGATCTCCGCCCGCTCCAGGGTATCAATGTCCGAGTGAAGGTATTTGACCCGGATACCGACTTCCCGCATGTAGTCTGTCAGATCCTCTGCCATCCGCTTGGTCAGGGTGGTTATCAGCACCTTGTGGTGCCCCTCCACCTCCCGGTTGACCTCGGAAACCAGATCGTCGATCTGGCCCTCCACCGGGCGCACGGAGATCTCCGGGTCCAGAAGGCCTGTGGGACGGATGATCTGCTCCACCCGCATCAGCTCGTGCTCCCCTTCGTAGACATTGGGCGTGGCAGAGACGAAGAGCATCTGGTCAATCTTGCTTTCAAACTCCCCAAAATTCAGGGGCCGGTTGTCCAGGGCCGAAGGCAGGCGGAAGCCAAAGTCCACCAGGGTCTGCTTCCTGGAACGGTCCCCGGAATACATGCCCCGGACCTGGGGCAGGGTAATATGGGACTCATCAATAATAATCAGGAAATCATCCGGAAAATAGTCAATCAGGGTCCATGGCGGTTCCCCCGGCTTCCCAAAGGTTAAGTGGCGGGAATAGTTCTCGATACCGGAGCAGAACCCCGTCTCCCGCATCATCTCCACGTCAAAGTTGGTCCGCTCGGAGATCCGCTGGGCCTCCAGCAGCTTGTCCTCACTCTTGAAAAATCCCACCCGCTCTTTCAGTTCCTCCAGAATATTCTCCGTGGCCTGCTGCATCTTCTCCCTGGGCACCACGTAATGGGAGGCCGGGAAGATGGCAATGTGGTTTAGCTGGTACTTACTGTCCCCGGTGAGGGTGTCGATCTGGGTGATCCGGTCCACCTCATCCCCGAAGAATTCCACCCGGTAGGCTTCATTGCCGGAGTAGGCCGGGAATATTTCCAGCACGTCCCCCCGGACCCGGAAGGTGCCCCGGTGAAAGTCCATATCATTGCGGGTGTACTGAATATCTACCAGCTTGTGAATGATCTCGTCCCGGTCCTTGACCATTCCGGGCCGCAGGGAGATCACCATCTCCTTGTAATCAATGGGGGAACCCAGGCCGTAGATACAGGACACGGAGGCCACAATGATCACGTCGCTGCGCTCCGAAAGAGCCGCCGTGGCCGAGTGGCGCAGCTTGTCAATCTCGTCGTTAATGGCAGAGTCTTTCTCAATGTAGGTGTCTGTGGACGGGACGTAGGCTTCGGGCTGGTAGTAGTCGTAGTAGGACACAAAATACTCCACTGCATTATTGGGGAAAAATTCTTTGAATTCCCCATATAACTGGGCTGCGAGTGTCTTATTGTGCGCTATTACCAAAGTGGGCTTGTTAAGCTGTGCGATTACGTTGGCCATGGTAAAGGTCTTGCCGGAGCCTGTAACACCCAGTAACGTCTGGAACTGATTGCCTTCCCGGAACCCTTTGACCAGGGCTTCTATGGCCTGGGGCTGGTCGCCGGTAGGGGCGTATTCTGAATGAAGTTTGAAGATTTCTGGTTCATTTTGCACAAATGTTCACCTCTCTAATTCCATATGGACAAAATAGGAACAAAACACAGGAAAAGCAGCTTAGACACTGCTCTATAGTATACCACAAACATTTTCAAAAGTACAGAAGGAAGCAAACATTTGTTCTTTTATTTTCATCCTGCATCTGGAAGAAATTCTCTTATGTGTACCACAATCTCCAACTGTTTCTTTTTAAAACTTTCTATTACAGAAACAAAAGTTTCACTTACGGCAATATCTTGTAACTTCTGTTTTAAATATTCAATCTCAAATCGCAGAGTAGCTGTCACAACCTCTTTGTCCCATATTTCGCCCACAATCCACCCCAATCCGCAGCTGTGAATGGAGCCAAAGAAACGAAACCGTCTGTCCCATCAATCGTTCCGTTTACATCACACCATGAGATAAAACTTCAAACTCAATTTCATCATCTGGTGAAGCGATTTCCGCAACCAGTACTGCCTTGCGGAAATAACGGTGAAAAAAGTGCCAGATGTCTGCGGCATCTGTGCGTCTGCAAAGCGACGGCGTAGTGGTGCCTACGTCTAGCTTTGCAGGCGTGCAGAGGGCGTAGGCAGCGGGTGCTTTATTCACTGGAATTTCCGCATGGCAGTACTAGTGTCTCTGGTCCCAGTTGCTGTAAGTCTCACAGAACCTGCATGCAAAGGAGGTTGGTTCCCCGCCTGCATACAGATGGGTGGTATCCCCGATCCGCAGGGCCCGGAAATAGGCAGTACCCTGCTCCCGTTCCTCGCTGACCACCTCGGTCACAGAGGTAGGCGCCATGCCCAGATTGTGAAGCAGCGGAAAGGGCGCCATGTTCCACAGATGAGACAAAAGCACGCAGCTGATACCAAAATGGCAGAAAAATGTCACGGTCCTGGTATCCTCCCGCTCCACCCTGTAGCACATGCCGTCCCGCACATAGCCATACTGTTCCAGCAGCCGGTCAAAAGACCGGGTTACATAGTCGTACACCTCCGTAAGGTCGCTGTGCCGGGCAGTCTCGCACCGGCGCCACCCTTCCCGGTCCTGATAGTCCGGCTGGTTGGCCCAGAAGGAGGGAACCATGTCCCAGACATTCCGCAGCACAAACCGGTCCCCTTCCTTCCGGGTGTCCGGATAGGCCTGCTTCAGGATCTCAGACCGGTTGATATCCACCCTGGCCGGGAACTCCTGCAGCCAGTCCAGGGTGGTGGCTGTTTTTCCCAGCTTTTCCAGAGAATAGGAAGCCGTGGCCTGGGCCCGTCCCAGCGGCGACACATAGCAGTCCCCCAGATTCAGATGACCGGCATGCTCTGCAAGCAGGGCCGCTTCCCTTCTCCCTTTTTCTGTCAGTGTGTCATGGACATAATCCGGATCTCCATGACGGATCAGTAAGATTCTCATACTCGTTCCTCCTCGCTTTCCGTAGGCAGGTCCGGCTGCCCGGCTGCCTCCAGGGTAAAGTAAAATTCCACCCCGTCCTCCACATTGGCCACCCCGCAGCTCTGGTGGTGGGCATCCATCACAGCCTTTACAATGGACAGACCGATGCCGCTGCCGCCATAGGCCCGGGTCCTGGCCTTGTCCACCTTGTAAAACTTGGTCCATAGGTTTGGCAGATCCTCCTGGGGAATCCGGGGTCCTGTATTATAGACCCATACGGTTACACGGTCTTCCTCCCTGGCTGTCCGGACCCGGATCATCCGCTGTCCGTCCAGATGGTTCATGGCATTGGCCAGATAGTTGCGCAGAACCTCCTCGGTTTTGAATTCATCTGCCCGCACATACAGGGGCCCCTCCTCCCCGAATACCACATGGGCATCCTTCTGCCTAAGG
Source organism: uncultured Lachnospiraceae bacterium (assembly GCA_910577765.1). Classification (GTDB taxonomy): domain Bacteria; phylum Bacillota; class Clostridia; order Lachnospirales; family Lachnospiraceae; genus Brotaphodocola. Next base: position 4,990 of record CAJTOV010000118.1, on the reverse strand, counting down.
AGAACGGACGCGGAATTCAAAAAGTCCCGGATCATTTCCCGGATATCAAAGGTGGTCATCACCGGCGCATCGTTGCCGAATTCCAGGGCCGTCAGGGTCAGAAGCTGCTTTACCATCCGGTTCATCTTGCCTGCCTCGTCCATGATCACCTCACAGTAGTAATCCCGGCTCTGGGCATCCTCTGCCATGCCTTCGGTCAGTCCTTCCGCATAGCCCTGGATCAGGGCAATGGGGGTTTTCAGCTCATGGGACACATTGGCAATGAACTCCTTGCGCATCTCGTCGATCTGGATCTTCTCTTCAATATCATGCTGCAGCTGCTGGTTGGCAGCTTTCAGCTCCCCGATGGTCTCCTTAAGCTTCTGAGACAGCTTGTTCATGCTGCGGCCCAGAATCCCGATCTCATCCTGGGCGCTGCCTTCATACCTGGCTTCAAAATCCAGGTTGGACATCCGCTCCGAAAGTACTGCCAGCTTCATCACCGGGTTGGCCACCTGCCAGGTGGCCAGGTACATGACCACACTGCCGAAAATCATGGCTGCAATACCTACATAGGTGGTGAACCGGTTGGACAAATCCACACTCTCCCGGATGCTGGCCAGGGGCATCTGCATCAGGAACAGGGTATTGTTATCGGAAAAGAAGCCCCAGCTTTCCAGGTAATTGCCGCCTCTGCGGCGGTCGTGATTCTTCTCTACCACGTAATTTTCGTGCTTTACCAGGGTTTCCGTATTGTTGTTGCCCTGGCCCAGCACATAGCTCTGGGCCTTCTGGGCCAGAAAGCTCCAGTCCCGGCCGGAGTTTAGAACTGCCTTTCCTGTGGAACTGTCCACCAGGACAATGGTGATATTGCTGTTCTCGCCGTACCGGCGGATGGTGCCTAACAGCGTGGTCTCCAGTTCCTTGAAAATCTCCTCTCCCAGGGCTTCCTCCCCCTCCCGGGAAGGCTGGCGGAAATACCCTCCGTCTGCCTGGTCCCCCTCTGCAGGATATCTGGGATGCTGACTGAAGATCTCCCACTCCCGGTCCATTTCCCGGGTGATCACATCCCCGATGTTCTCCCCGGCATTCACCCGCTCCATGACAGCCCTGTCAATAGTGGCGTAAGCCTCCTCCATGACCCGGACCTTCCGGCTGGTGTAGTAGCCCTCCAGCCACCAGGTGTTGATGGCCCAGATCACCAGCAGCACTCCGGCCATCAGGCCGATGAACAGAAACATGATCCGGTGCCGGATTGATTTCTTCATTCACTCACCTCAAATTTGTAGCCCATGCCCCAGATTGTGCGGATGTATTCCCCCTTGTCCCCCATTTTGCTGCGGAGCTTTTTCACATGGGTGTCAATGGTCCTGGCATCGCCGAAATAATCGTAATTCCAAACATTGTTCAGAATCTTCTCCCTGGACAGGGCGATCCCCTGGTTGTCCACAAAGTATGTCAGAAGTTCAAACTCCTTGTAGCTTAATTCCACCGGCTTCCCGTCAATGGTCACGGTGTGGGCCACCTTGTCCACCTGGATGCCTCCTGCCTCTGCCTGGTCCGGCGCCGCTGCCCGGGTCCGGCGCAGAATCGCCTCCACCCTGGCTACCAGAATCTTGGGGCTGAAGGGCTTGGAAATGTATTCGTCCACCCCCAGTTTAAAGCCCTGAAGCTCATCCCGCTCTTCCCCACGGGCCGTCAGCATAATCACCGGCACCTGGGAATACTGGCGGATGGTTTTTAACACCTCCCATCCGTCCATCCTGGGCATCATTACATCCAGGATCACCAGGGCAATATCCTTCTGCTGGAAGAAAACTTCCACCGCCTTCTCCCCGTCCTCTGCCTCCACTACCTGGAAGCCCTTAACCGTCAGAAAGTCCCGGACCAGCTTGCGCATCCGGGCTTCGTCATCTACCACCAGTACTTTCAATGATTCCATGGGTCTGCCTCCCTGTAAGCCTTTGTTTTCCCCTATTTTAGCAGATAATGAAAGGGATTTCTACGGTTTCACAGAGATTTCACAGACAGGGGCGCTCCCAATGGAACGCCCTCATCTGCATTACAGCCCCCTGTTCGATTCCTGCTCAGGCGCAGACACCGCAATCCCCAGCTCTTCCAGCTGTTTTTCGTCTACCGGTGCAGGCGCCTCGGTCATCAGGCAGGAGGCATCCTTCACCTTGGGGAAGGCGATCACCTCCCGGATGTTGTCGCAGCCGCCCATGAGCATCACCACCCGGTCCAGACCATAGGCCAGGCCTGCGTGAGGCGGAACCCCGTACTTAAAGGCTTCCAGCAGAAAGCCGAACTGCTCCTGGGCCTTCTCCGGGGTAAAGCCCAGCACCTGAAACATTTTGGACTGGATATCGCTCTGGTGGATTCGCACGGAACCGCCGCCCAGCTCGGTACCGTTCAGGACGATATCATAGGCCTTGGCCCGGACCGCCCCGGGATCGCTGTCAATCAAATGCCAGTCCTCCTCCATGGGCATGGTAAAGGGATGGTGCATGGCCACAAAACGTCCCTGTTCCTCGGAATACTCCAGCAGGGGGAACTCGGTGACCCACAGGAAGCGGAAATCATCCGGTTTCAGAAGGTTCAGCTGCCTTGCCAGCTCCAGACGCAGATTGCCCAGCACACTCCAGACCACCTGCTTTTTGTCGGCGGCAAATAACAGCAGGTCTCCCGGCTCCCCGTCCATGGCAGACACCAGGGCATCCATCTCTTCCTGGGTCATGAACTTGCCGAAGGAGGATTTGCAGGAGCCGTCCTCCTGGATGGCCGCGTAAGCCAGGCCCCTGGCGCCGAAATCCTTTGCAAAGGACACCAGGGCGTCGATCTTCTTCCTGGGCATGGCTCCCTGGCCCCTGGCATTGATGCCCCGGACCGTGCCGCCGGCCTCCAGGGCTCCCTGGAACACGGCGAATCCGCAGTCCTTCACCACCTCCGACACATCCTTAAGCTCCATACCGAACCGCAGATCCGGCTTGTCGGAGCCGAACCGGTCCATGGCTTCCTGCCAGGTCATCCGCGGAATGGGCTGGGGAATCTCAATATCCAGAATCTCTTTAAACAGCTTGTGAAGCAGGCGCTCATTGACATCCAGCACATCGTCCACATCCACAAAGGACAGCTCCATGTCGATCTGGGTAAATTCCGGCTGCCGGTCTGCCCGCAGATCCTCGTCCCGGTAACACCTGGCCAGCTGGAAATACCTGTCATAGCCGGAGCACATGAGAAGCTGCTTAAAGAGCTGGGGCGACTGGGGCAGGGCATAGAAGGAACCCGGATGCACACGGCTGGGCACCAGATAATCCCTGGCCCCCTCCGGGGTGCTTTTGATCAGGGTAGGAGTCTCGATCTCCAGGAATCCTTCCTGGGCCAGGAACTGTCTTGTGAGAATGGCAATCCGGCTGCGCAGCAGAAGATTCTGCTGCATGTCGGGCCTGCGCAGGTCCAGGAACCGGTACTTTAACCGCAGCTCCTCCCTGGTTTTGGAGTTCTCTTCTATGGGGAAAGGCGGGGTCTCGGACTCGGAGAGAATCCGGAGTTCCTTAGCCCGGACCTCAATGGCCCCGGTGGCCAGATTCTCGTTGACCGCACCGGACCGGGCCTCCACCCGTCCGGTGACCGCGATCACATATTCGCTTCTCAGCTTCTCCGCCTTGGCGAAATACTCTGTCCCGCAGTCCTGCTCTTCGAAAATAATCTGCAAAATCCCGGAACGGTCCCTGAGATCCACAAAGATGATGCCGCCTTTGTTCCTGCTTTTCTGGACCCAGCCCATGACGGTCACGTCCTGACCGGTCTGGGCAGTGGTCAATTCCGTACAACGGTGGGACCGTCTCAGTCCCTGCATTGATTCTGCCATAATATGCTTTCCTCCTATTTTAATGCTTCCTTATAAAACTCCACAAACTGGGTGTAGCCTTCCTTCCCCAGCTGCTCCTTCTGGAACTTTTTGTTCTTGTTCATGTGGGATACCAGAACCTGAATGCCTTCCCTGCGCTCTGCCATGGCCTGCTTCATAATCTCTCCCAGACGGGCGGCATCCATACCCTTTTCCACCAGATAGGCTTTCTTCTCCCGGGATTTTTCCACCCTGCCTCCCTGGTCCATCAGGATGGTGACGATCCGCTCAAAGCCGATGGAAAAGCCGCAGGCCGGTGTGTCCGTGCCGGTGAATTTGCCGATCATCTTATCATAACGTCCGCCGCCGGCCACGGAACCGCCGAAGCCTTCCATGGACACCTCAAAAATAGTCCCGGTATAGTAGGACATGCCCCGTACCAGGGTGGGATCAAACTCCAGCTTAAATTCCGTCTCCGCCACGGCAGCCACCGTGTCCATAATGTCTGCCAGACCTTCACTGACCTGCTCCGGCAGAACCCCGGCCAGAAGCCTTCCCAGACTGCGCACCCCTGCTGCGTCCCGGCCTGCCTCCGACAGAAGGGTTCCGTAGGACTCCACACTGTCTGCCTGGTATCCGGCCTCCAGAAGCTCGGATTTCACCCCGTCCAGACCGATCTTGTCCATCTTGTCCAGAATGATGAACACCTGGTCCAGGGACCCTTCCGGGAACCCGCAGTGCAGGGCCATGGCCCTTAAGATCTCCCGGTCATTGATCCGCACGGTAAAGCCGTTGTCCGGGCAGATCCTTCCCAGGGCCGTGGTGGTAGCCAGGATCAGCTCGATCTCCGCCATGGTGGACGCATCCCCCAGAATATCGATGTCACACTGGGTAAACTGGCGGAAGCGCCCCTTCTGGGGCCGGTCTGCCCGCCATACGCTGCCCATCTGCAGGGCCTTGAAGGGAGACGGAAGCTGGGCCCCGTTGTTGGAATAGTACCGGGACAGAGGCAGGGTCAGATCATACCGGAGCCCGCTGTCCACCAGGTCATTTTCCTCCCCGGCTGTGTCCAGATTCAGCTTGTCCCCCCGCTTTAGGATCTTGAAGATCAGCTTCTCATTGTCCCCGCCCTGCTTGCTGGTCAGATTCTCAATATGCTCC
>CAJTOV010000117.1 GCA_910577765.1 uncultured Lachnospiraceae bacterium | reverse complement strand
GGGGACGTCCCACAGGCGGCGGCGCAGGAGGATTTTCCGGCGGAACGGGACGCCCTGCGGGCAGCTTTGGAAGAAGGGGCAGAGGGGGCATGCCTTCCGGCGGTATTCTGATTCTCCTGGTTCTGTTCCTGATGTTCGGGGGCAAGTCAGCCCTGACCGGACTCTTTCAGTCCGGCAGCGGCGCGGGAACCGGAACCTACAGCAGCCAGAGCAGCCAGGGAAGCGGCTCCGCCGGTTCCGGCACCCAGGGAGGCCTGGGCAGCGGATGGGGAAGCTCCGGCACCCAGGGATTGTTCGGCGGTACTTCCGGCAGCTTTGGAAGCTGGCTGGGAGGCACCGGCAGTTCCGGTTCCCAGAGCTCCCAGGCGGCAGGCAACCTGGGGATATTGAACCGGGAAGTCTCCCCCCAGGCCAGAGAGAAGCGGACCGTCCTGAAAGGCAACGGTCAGGATACGGTCACCATTATGGTGTACATGTGCGGTACAGACCTGGAGTCCCGGGCCGGTATGGGTACTTCGGACCTGACCGAGATGACCCGGGCAGAGATCAGCGACAAGGTGAACCTTCTGGTCTATACCGGCGGATGTACCGGCTGGAAGAACCAGATTGTCAGCAGCCGGACCAACCAGATCTACCAGGTGAAAAACGGCGGTCTGACCTGCCTGGTGGAGGACGCAGGCAACGTGTCCATGACCGATCCCGACACCCTGGCTGGTTTTATCCGCTGGTGCGGGGAGCACTATCCCGCAGACCGGAACAGTCTGATCTTCTGGGACCACGGCGGCGGCTCGGTCAGCGGCTACGGCTATGACCAGAAGTTTCCGCGCAGCGGCTCCATGACCCTGGCCATGATCCACAGGGCCTTAAAGGACGGAGGCATGACCTTTGATTTCATCGGCTTTGACGCCTGCCTTATGGCTACCATGGAGAATGCCCTGATGCTGAGCCAGTATGGGGATTATCTCATCGCTTCGGAGGAGACGGAGCCTGGGCTGGGATGGTATTACACAGACTGGCTGACTGCCTTGTCCCGGAATACTTCCATGGCCACCCTGGAGATCGGCAAACAGATTGTGGATGATTTCATCAGCACCTGCGCACGCCAGGGCCAGGGGCAGAAGACTACCTTGTCCGTGGTGGATCTGGCGGAGCTTGAGAAGACGGCTCCCCAGGCATTGAAAGCATTTTCCCAGTCCACCGGCGATTTAATCCGCAATGACAGTTACCAGACCGTATCCAGAGCCAGAAGCGGCGTCCGGGAATTTGCCCAGTCCTCCGGAATTGACCAGGTAGATCTGGTCCATCTGGCGGAGAACATGGGGACCCAGGAAGGCAGACAGCTTTCCCAGGTGCTTAAAAGTGCTGTCAAGTACAACCTGACTTCCCGGAGCATGACGGATTCCTGGGGTATTTCCATCTATTTTCCCTATAAGAAGCTGTCCAGTGTGGACTCTATGGTGAAGACCTATGAGGCCATCGGCATGGATGCGGAATACACCCGCTGTATCCAGGACTTTGCCAGTCTGGAGGCCAGCGGCCAGGCAGCTTCCGGCGGCACCGGCTCACCGCTGCCTACGCTTCTGGGAACCGGTTCCTCCTACGGCAGCGGTTCTGATGCGGAGGTTCTGGCCCAGCTTCTGGGGTCTTTCCTGTCCGGCGGTTACCAGGTGATCAGCGGGCTGGACAGCTCCAACACAGGATTCTTAAGCGGCCGCAGTCCCGAAGAATATTCCGGCTATCTGGCTAAGAACCAGGTGGACCCGGCAGGCCTTGTGTGGACCAGGGACAGGGACGGGCGGCAGAAGCTGGTGTTGTCTGAGGACCAGTGGGATCTGATCCAGAATGCGGAGCTGAATGTATTTTACGATGACGGGGAAGGCTATATTGACCTGGGCCTGGACAATGTCTATGAATTCGATGACCAGGGAAATCTGGTGGGAGAGTACGACGGAACCTGGCTGGCCATCAATGGCCAGCCGGTGGCCTATTATTTCCTTGACCAGGCAGGAGATGAGGAAGCCTACATGGTCACCGGACGGGTTCCGGCCATGCTTAACGGCCGGCAGGTGAATCTGATCCTGGTCTTTGACCAGGAGAATCCCCGGGGATACATTGCCGGAGCCCAGACAGACTACCAGGAGCAGGAGACCCAGACCGTGGCCAAGGGTCTGACTCCCCTGGAGCCGGGGGACACGCTGGAGTTCCTTTGTGATTATTATTCCTATGACGGGAATTTCCGGAACAATTATTACCTTGGAGAGCCAATGACCGTGGAGGAAGACATGGTCATCAGCAATGTGGAGATTCCCGGCGGGACCATGGAGGCAGCCTACCGGCTGACGGATATCTACAACAAGGCCTACTGGACGCCGGTGATAGGAAGGTAAAGGAGAAGCAGATGGCTGAAAAGTCAATACAGACACTGGTTTACGAAGAACTGAAAAAAAATATCATCTCCATGAAACTGGAGCCGGGACAGACCATGAGCACCCAGGAGATCGCAACCAGGCTGGGGGTAAGCCGGACGCCGGTGCGGGAGGCATTTCTGCGCCTGCAGTCGGAAGGCCTGGTGGAGATGATCCCCCAGCGGGAGACTATGGTGTCCCGGATTCATATCCGCCGGGTGGACCAGGAGAAATTCATACGGGACTGCCTGGAGCTGGGGGTCATTGATCTGTTTCTGGAGCGCAGGAGTCAGGAGGCTGTCCGGCGTATGCAGAAGTTTCTTGACGTTCAGAAGCAGTGTGCCGGTGCCGGGGATTTTGTGGGATTTCTGGAGGCAGACGACCGGTTCCACAAGGTATTGTTCGAAGTGGCGGACCAGCAGATGGCCTGGGAAACCATTGCCAGCAGGAACGGCCACTATAACCGTCTGCGGATTCTGTACGTCCGGACGGAGCATGCGGCAGACAGTTCTGTCCGGCAGCACACGGAGATTGTGGAGCTTTTAAAGAACGGCGGCCAGGAGCCGGTACGCAGGGCCCTGGCATCCCATATCCAGAGATTTGACGTGGACAAAGCCGGACTGATTGCCGCATATCCGGATTATTTTGGCACCGGAGGAACGGGAAGCGGGGAACGGCGGATCGGTACGCTGTAGGAACACACCGGTACGCAGGTTCCCATTTGTAGGATACCAACAAAAACAGGAAAGAAAATTTATGCAGAATATCAATATTGACACTAACATGTCAGCATGTTAATATATCAGTATAAAAGATGTTCTTAATTTCATCCGGATTTACCCTGGAAATCTCACCCTGCATTGTGCCGGATTTTGTGGGATTCCGGGAGTACATTCTAAGAATAAGGAGGTTGTTATGAGGTTATCATTTGAAGAGATCCAGAGTGAGATCAAGCGTGTATTTATGAAGTACGGCTTAAGTGAGGAGAAGGCAGAGACCTGCGCCAGGATTCACACAGAGTCCACCTACGACGGCATTTACTCCCACGGAACCAACCGGGTGGCACGTTTCGTGGACTATATCCAGAAGGGCTGGGTGGACGTCAATGCAGATCCGGTCATTGAGAAGGACTGCGGCGCCATCAAGGTAATCAACGGAAATATGGGACCTGGTATCCTTAATGCCCTGTACAGTGCGGACCAGGCCATGGAGATGGCCGACAAGTACGGGATCGGAATGGTGGGCTTAAAGAATACCACCCACTGGATGCGGGGCGGCACCTATGGCCTGTATGTGGCAAGGAAGGGATATGTGGGCATTATGTGGACCAATACGGAGGCCTGCATGCCGCCGTGGGGCGCCAAGGAATGCCGCCTGGGCAACAACCCCTTTGTCATGGCATGTCCCGGCGCAGACGGCGGTCCGGCCATGCAGCTGGATATGGCCATCAGCCAGTATGCATACGGCAAGCTCCAGGTGACCCGTCTGGCAGGCAAGAAGCTTCCGTTCCCAGGCGGATTTGACAAGGACGGCAATATTACCGACGATCCCGGCGCCATTGAGGAATCCATGCGCATCATGCCCATCGGCTACTGGAAGGGCTCCAGCTTCTCCTTCATGCTGGATATTCTGGGCTCCATCCTGACAGACGGTGTAGGGGCCGTGGACCTGAACGCGGCAACCAAAGGCTCCTGCGGCGGCTGCTCCCAGGTGATGATCGTCATTGATCCCAAGAAGATCATTGACGGACAGAAGATGGATGACACGGTCCGCCGTGCCATTGAGTACTTAAAGAGCGCGGAGCTGGCAGAGCACAGCAGCGGCATCATGGCTCCCGGCGAAGACTATGTACAGTTTAACAAGGATCACGATGCCAACGGCATCTTTGTGGATGATTCTGTGTGGGCGGAGATTAAAGCTCTGTAATTTTGTTATAATGGGCTGCGGCAAAATGTGCAAATCTGCCATTTTGCCGCAGCCCTTCCTGATGTGTGGCTTATTCATCCAAAGTGAGAATTACCTTGCCTGCCCCGCTGTTATGGTTCTCCAGAAGCGCAAAGGCCTTCTCATATTGGGAAAAGGGAAACCTGTGGGTAATCAGCCTGTGAATGCGGTCAAGCCGTTCCGGAAGCAGTTGGATGACCTGGGGAAATTTCTGAAACTGGTGTCTGGTTCCCAGAATGGTCAGTTCTTTTGCATTAACTTCCTTAAAATTGATGGGAACCGGCTCTTTTCCGAAGGATAAGGGCACCAGACGGCCTGCCGGGGAAAGCAGCCGGACCCCATGGGCCGTTAAAGCCGGAACACCTGCTGCTTCAAATATGACATTTACTCCTTCTCCGTCTGTCAGCTCATGAAGGAAGTCATCCAGGTTGTCCTTTGCCGGATTTATGGAGTGGTCCGCCCCAAAGTCTTTTGCCATGGCCAGGCGGGCTTCGTCCGGTTCGGACACAATTACGGTGGCACCTTTGTCTTTGGCCATATCGGCCACGATCAGTCCGATGGGACCTGCCCCGTGAACAAGGACCATGTCGCCCGGTTTTACCTGGCCGCGCCAGGTGGCCTGTGCGCCGATGGTATATGGTTCACAGAGGGAGGCTTCTATGTAGGTAAGCTTTTTCCTGTCAAAGGGATATACCTGGGACCGGGGAACCACCATATATTCCCGGAACGTTCCGTCTGCGATACAGCCCAGGACCCTTAAATTCCGGCACACGTTGTGGTGGCCGGTTCTGCAGGCATAGCACTGTCCGCAGTATGTGACTGGCTCCAGGACAACGCCGTCGCCGGGGACCAGATCGGCTACCCCGCTGCCTATTGCCACGATTTCTCCGGCAGCCTCATGCCCGATGACCCTGGGATAAAGCGCATAAGGGTTGCTTCCATGATACACGTGCAAATCGGAGCCGCAAATGCCTGTTGCGTGAATTTTTACCAGAACCTGGTCAGGGCTTGTGATCTCCGGCTTTTCTGCCTCCAGCAGCTCCATAGTTCCCGGCTTTGTTACGGTTATTGCTTTCATGGTCTGTCTCCTTCTGACGGTCTAAATCCCCGGGCAGGATAAGAATCCGCCGTCAACCGCGATCACCTGCCCGGTGATATATCCTGACATATCAGGGTCTGCAAAAAATTTCAGTGCTCCCATAAGCTCTGCAGGGTCCCCCAGCCTTCCCATGGGTGTTCTGTGAATCACATTATAATACCGCTGGGTGTAGGTTCCGTCGGGATTCACATACATGTCATGATTTAAGGGGGTCAGGAAGTAGCCAGGGGCCACCGCGTTGACCCGGACCTTTCCATACTGGTTGGAAAGGTAGTTGGAAAGCCACCTGGTAAACATGTCCACAGCGGCCTTGCTGGATGCATAGGCCGGAACCATGGACAGGGCATCATAGGCTGCCATGGAAGTAATATTGATGATGGAATTGCCCTGGCGTCCCACCATGTCCACCGCAAATACCTGGCTGGCCATAAAGGTTCCAAGCCAGTTAACGTTCATGACCTGCAGAAGCTTCTGGCTGTCCATATTAAACAGGGTGCGGGTCTTTCCCAGAAGTTCCTCATAGTCTGCTCTGGAAGGAGCCTTGTCCGGAGGAATTCTGGCTACTTCCGTCTCTTTTTCGTCTCCGGTTTCGTAGGCTGTCTTTGTGGTTTTGGCCAGAGGGTCCTGGATACCGGCGCAGTTGACCAGAACATTGCACAGGCCAAGGTGGTTTCTGACGGTTTCCCTGGCTTCCTCCAGGGATGCCTTGTCTGTTACATTGCACTTGACTGCAATGGCTGTTCCTCCACTTTCGGTTATTTCTTCTGCCACCCGCCGGGCCGACTCAAGATTAAAGTCAAGAACCGCCACCTGTGTGTCAGGGGCTGCAAACTGTTTTGCAAAAACACTTCCCAGGCCTCCTCCTGCGCCTGTAATTACAATCACCTGTTTCATGAATAAACCTCCGTTTTTAAGCAAGCTTAGTTAAATATTGTGGGAATCCAGAGCGTGAGTCCGGGAATAAAGGCCACCATCATCAGAACTACCAGGCTGGCTGCCAGAAACGGCACGGCTGCCTTAAAGCCTTTGAAGGCCGAGATCCTGGCGATCTGGGATGCGGTGCAGGTACACATTCCCACCGGCGGGGTGGTAAGCCCCAGCATCAGATTTAAGATTCCCATGAGAGCGAAGTGCACCGGGTCCATTCCGATTGCCATGGCAACGGGAAGAAGTACCGGGAAGGTGATCAAAATCGCTGCAAGGCTCTCCATGAACATTCCCACAAAGATCAGCACCACATTGATCAGAAGAATTACCACGATCCGGTTCCTGGTGATACTTAAGATACCGTTGGCAACCATCTGGGGAATACGCTCCGCGGTCAGAATGTAAGCGAATACATTGGCAAGGCCGATCAGGATAATAATGCTGGCGCAGGACCGCATGTTTTCCCAGACAATTCTGGGCACATCTGCCAGGCGGATTTCTTTGTATATAAAAACGCCTACAACCAGTGCGTATACGCAGGTGACAATGGATGCCTCGGTGGGGGTAAATATCCCGGACAGGATTCCTCCAAGGAGAATCAGAGGCATTAAAAGAGCCCAGATGGCATCTTTTGTGGCTTCCCACCGTTCTTTCCAGCCTGCTTTCCGGTGTTTTGCATAGCGGCGCTTTACGGAGATCAGATACGTGGGCACGCAAAGAGCCAGCCCCAGAAGAATTCCGGGAATCAGTCCGGCCTGAAACATTTTTCCTACAGATATGCTGACGCAGGAGCCGGCAATGACCATGGGCACACTGGGGGGAATGATGGGGCCAACTACCGAGGAGCTGGCCGTAACGGCAACCGAGAAATCATCGTCATATCCGTCCTCCACCATTGCAGGGATCAGCATGGCTCCAAGACTGCATACGTCGGCGATGGCTGTTCCGGAGATTCCCGCGAATACCATACTGGCCACGATATTTACCAGGGCAAGGCTGCCTGTGTAATGTCCCAGAAAGGCATTACAGAAATTTAAAATACGTTTCGTGATTCCGCCGCCATTCATCAGGGCGCCGGCCAGCATAAAGCCTGGAATGCACAGCAGTGTAAAGGAATCAATACCCGTATAGAATTTCTGGGCGATCACCGTCAGGGGAATCCCGCTTCCAGCCAGATAATACAAGGAAGAAAGTCCCAGGGAATAAGCAATCGGTACACCGGAAAGCAGTAAAGCCAGAAACAGAATAAACATAATTGCTATCATGGATTATTTCTTCCCCCTTCCTATAAAAAGCTCCCGAATCATGTCCGCCACACAATAGACCAGAGTCAGAACAAAGATTCCGACAGGAACCAGGTAGAAGACCGTCATGCTGATCCGGAGGGAGGCGGACACTGTCCGGGTTCCGGTTTGAAACAGGACCAGGGCCTGCTTTGCGCCTGTTCCGCAGAATACAGCAATCAGCGCATGAATCAGAATATGCAGAATACGGCTGGGGGTTCCCTGGATTCTGCCTGTGACCACGTCAATCACCGCATACTCCGCATATTTGATGGCCATGGGAGAGCCGAACATGATTGTGTACATAAAGAACAGACGTGTCAGCTCGTCGGTCCAGGGGGCGGAGAAGCCCGGTGTGTATCTGGCAACGATCTGTACCAGTGTGCAGGCGCTTACCAGTCCGAAGGAGATGGCTGTGAGGCAGTGAAAAATTTTATCAAAAAAACCGTCCATTATTTTCATTATCTATCACCTGCTGTCATTTCCGTGGAGGGTTACTTTGCATTTTCTTCCGACATTTCACAGATGGACTGGTACATTTCCCAGAGTCCGTTTCCCTGTTCTTCCAGATAGGCCTGGATGACCGGAAGCATGGTTTCCTTGAAAGCGGCGCGGTCCACCTCCGTGTTCACGGTCATTCCGGTATCCGCCAGCATCTGAAGATAGTCATCCTTGTGGGCATAGTAGTACTGGTTGGTCCAGTCCTGCATTTCTTCTACGGTTTCGTCAAGCCAGCCTTTCATCTCATTATCCAGGCTGTTGTAAAGGTCCGCGCTGATGAGATTGAAGATTACGGAGTACACGTGATCTGTCTGGTTTACGACTTTCTGTACCTCATAGAAACTCTGGTCATAAATAAAGTCATAGGGGTTCTCCTGCATTTCCACAACCCCCTGGCTCAGGGCATTGAAGGTCTCGCTCAGGGCAATGGAGGAACAGACGGCACCTGCGGAATTCCACATGTTTGTGTGGAGTGTATTTCCCGACATACGCATTTTGCGGCCTTGTAAGTCGGCAGGCGTCTGGATCGGCACATTGGAGGTAAGCTGGCGGGCGCCCCGGAGCTGGTACCAGAGTACGTGAAAGCCGGCTTCCTCAAAATCTTCCATGATGGAGGTGCCGATCTCGCTTTCCACCATCTTCTGCACATCCTCTTCGGAGTTGAAGGCCCAGGGTGCTTCCAGGAGCGTGGCGCTGGGAGCGTAACCATTGAAGCTTCCGCCGGACATGGTCATACTGGTGGTTCCCAGAAGCATACCTGCCAGGGAATCCGCTTCGGACCCGGAGGAGCTGGACGGATAAATCTCTACTGTCAGCCGGCCGCCGGACTTTTCCTCCAGGCGGTTCTTGAATTCCGTTGCCGCAAGGCCCCAGGGATGCTCCAGGGAAACGGTCAGGTCATACTTTAAGGTTACAACATTGTCAGAAGCGGCTTTTGCTTCTGTGGCTGCCGGACTTTGAGCCGCGGCAGATGCCGGACTGCCGGCTGTGGGGGCTGTGCCGGAGCCGGAACTGGAACTGCATCCGAACAGGAGACTGGTGCATAATGCCATGGCTGCGATTGCTTCTATTCTTTTTTTCATGATAGTTCCTCCTGATTTTATATGATGTACTTACAGCAATAGTTTATCCGGATCACGGAGTTAGAATCCGCGGATTCGGCGGACGCAGGCAGCATAATCGTCCTTCTGGAAAAACAGTTCCTGCTTTCCAAGTACATACCCCTCCACGTTGCAGTTGTGGTACAGGTCTGTGATTACCGCTCTGGTGGCCCCCCCATCCAGCAAAAGATGGTAGTTCAGATTCTTCTTCTTTCTGTACTGGTCTAACTCAAGGAACTTTTCTCTGGTATAAGGCATGAAGTCCCTGCCGGCAAAGCCCGGATTCACGCCCATGACCATCACGTAATCGGTGATGGGAAGCATATCTTTCACGCTCTCAAGGGAGGTGCAGGGATTTAATATCAAACCGGTCTTCTTTCCCAGCATCTGGATCAGCTCCAGGGTAGCAGACGGAACCAGTTCGGACTCCGGATGAATGTAAATGATATCGGCCCCAGCCTCAGCAACCTTTTCCACATAGCGGTGGGGGTTCATTACCATCATATGGCAGTCGATCATCTTCCGGGCGCCTCCATCCGTAATACGCCGGATCATTTCCAGCTCACGGATCGACATCCCAAAGTTATGTACAAAGGTTCCATCCATCAGGTCTACATGATAGATATCAATATCGGCTGCATCCAGCTTTTTCACTTCTTCCTGTATGTTGTCAATTGCCAGATTTAAAATGGAAGGACATAAAATTTTACGTTGTATATCCATACCGGCCATACCTCCTTCATGGTTTGAAATGTATACTAGTATTCTTTCTGATTTGAGAATAACACAAGGATTTCCTAAATGCAATACATAAATTAATTTTCCCTGATTTGAACAATAATTATTGAAATTATTGTGCATTATGATGAAAAAACTGTCAAATATTTACTAAAATCAGGGCAATATCTTGAATCGCCGGGCTGAGATTTGACGGCTTGTTCTTATGAATGCTCCCGGAAAAGCAAGATAAAAGTAGTATACATTTTGGATGCCGTTGTTTAACAGAAAGGGATATTTCGTGGTTTTTGGCCGGTTTCCCTTGATGAAGCGGGTAAATCATTGTAAAATATAGAAACCAAACCATATTATGTGAATTCGGGAGCATTTTTATGATAAATTCCACACAATCGCCGACCAATCTGACCCAGAACATTTATCAGTATCTGTGGAACGAGATCGCCCATCTGCATCTTCTGCCTGGAGAAAAGCTGAGTGAAGTGAAACTGGCCAAAGAATTCGACTGCAGCCGGGTTCCTGTCCGGGAAGCGGTCCACCTTCTTGTGGCAGACGACGCACTGGAGGCCCGCCCACAGCGTGGGAGTTTTGTAACGTTTATCAATCTCCAGCAGTTGTCGCGGATTCGATATCTGCGGGAGGCGCTGGAGTATAAAATTGTTATGGACGGATTCCGGTCCGGCGTTTTCGAATCCGCGCTTCCTTATCTGGAATTCCTTATTGAACGGCAGGAGGAGATGCTTCTGGCTTCCTCTTATGAGCTGGCATTCCAGCTGGATATCGAATTCCACCGGATTTTTTA
The DNA here is from genome assembly GCA_910577765.1 of uncultured Lachnospiraceae bacterium. Lineage (GTDB taxonomy): Bacteria > Bacillota > Clostridia > Lachnospirales > Lachnospiraceae > Brotaphodocola. Next base: position 941 of record CAJTOV010000117.1, on the reverse strand, counting down.
CAATCTCACTGACAAGGAATTCGTCATTGCCCATACAGGAGAGAAAGATATCCACTACCTTCGGGCCAGACTCCTTGCGCTTCAGCTGGAAAAGCCCATTGCCATGCCCAGCCAGCACCGGGCTATGGTAAAGGCTATCCGGGAACACGATGAGAAAGCACTGGAGAAAGCGTTTTTTGAACACCTGGGTAATGTGAATCTTGTATATAAACAAAATCATCCGGCGGCTGTGCCTTATGTACTCTCCCCGCCAAGGTAGTACTGGGGAGCAGTGGGGCGGAAAATGAAATATATAGAAGAAGATGCCCCACCCCGTGAATGGTAGCACTGTAAGTAACAGTTCAGATACCCCCTGAACTGTTACCAGTAAGCAAAAAAATGTAAAAAGCTGTTGACTTTTGGAAACAGATTTGCTATTATAGACAACGCCGCTGAAACAAGCGGACTGCTGACAGGCAGCATAACAGTTCAGATAAACCTTGAACTGTTACGGCATACAGCCATTTGGAAACAGTTTGAAAAAAAACAAAAAAAGCTGTTGACAAAGCAGAAAGAAAGTGGTATAGTAAACAAGCTGTCAAAAACTGACAGCACCGTGAACCTTGAAAATGAAAGATTGAACAGTGTTTAAAACCCTGAAAATTCACGTGAATATAAGCCTGACGGCGTGCGCAGCACGCAGTGGGAACTGGCGAAAAGCGCGTTGAAAGCTCACTTCTGCTTTCATAAGCGGTTTTTGGCAATTTCCACGTGATGTGCGCCAGCACATCGGCAGGCGAAACGCGGGCGAACGAGCTTGCTCGTGAGCGCTTTTGCGCGGGAAACACCTCTCGTTACTAACGGAAGGCATTCCCCTGCGTCATCATGCGTTTCCATATTCACAAACGAGATTTCAGAAAGAACAAAAACCAAACAGACAGTAAAACGGTTAAAAGATTAGC
>CAJTOV010000116.1 GCA_910577765.1 uncultured Lachnospiraceae bacterium | reverse complement strand
TTTGTCCAGTTTTCCACATCGGGCGGACGCCCGATGCTTCTTGTCCGGCTATGCCGGACAAGAAGATGCCCCGTAAACAGTAACCAAAATCCGTCAATCCTCCATTAAGTAAGCAGATACCTGGTCCTGAATCATCCGGGCAGTTTCCTTCACTGTTTTCTGACCAGAAAAACAGGCAGACACCGCCTCAGATATCATGGATTCAATCCGTATATCTGTTGAACCGGTAACAGCCCTGGCTGATTCGACCAGTTCCAGAATACGGACAAAGCCTGCTTCGGTCCCTTTATTTTCAGCCAGTAATTTATCTGTCTCAGCAGTAAAGGCATGAACATTTACAGGTAAAGCAGGGGCTGTTGCTGTAGGAAGCGACTGCTGATATTCCATTTCCAGAAAAGTTCTGAGGAACTGCCATGCAGTCTCCGGATCACCGCATGCACTGGTAATGGCAAAAGCACTTCGGATATCTAAAACCACCTGCGAATCCGTAAGGGTTACAGAAACCATATCACCGCCATATGGATGAAACGCCACGTCTTCCGTCTTCATCAAATATGATTCAAAATCCGATATGGTATATGGGGCAAAGAACTGGCGCCCCTCAAGCAGGTACACTCCGGCTGCATAATCCATCATTTCCTTCCGGCCGGCGGGCCGGTATTTTGGCAGATCACAAGCAGCTTCCAATGTATCCAGAAAACGCCTGGAGGTGAAGTCACAGGTTCCTGTTTTCCAGTTCACATATAAGTCCGGATTCTGTGAAACCTCCATATTAATCAGATCCATAGGGGTAAAGGCACCAAACAGCATATCATGTTGGGGAAACAACTGGCGCAGCCCGGAAATACGGTCAACAGGGAACCGGTTGCCGTTACAGTACTCCGGAACTCCCCAGATTCCGTTTAGGGTGTAGCTGACAGGAAAATAGAAAAGTGTATCATCCCGCTGAACCGTTTCCAGAACCGTTGAAAACAAGTCATCCCTGGAAATCCGTGGATCACGATCCAGAAATGGATATAAATCCACAAACACCCCCTGGGCATTCAGTCTGTCCAGAGGCCAGACCGAGGTGGGTGACATCATATACATGTCCGGAATATCTCCATTTATCACGTCCCCATATATCCTGCCTTGTACCGTATCAGATACCACTCCGGAGCCATCACCATAATCCCGGAGAATTACGACAGTGTCATCACTAAGCTGATTGAAAGCTGTTACTGCCAGGCAAATCCCGGAATCCAAATCAATACCTGCTAACACCAGCTCCTTCTTCTCCTGTGCTTCCTGGCTTTCAACTACTGTAGGAGCATTGATACCTTGTACACCTCCGCACCCCCATAAGCCAGTACCAGACAGAAGCAGACCTGCAAACAAAAATACTGTCCGCTTCATTGTACACCTCCTCATATGTTGAAAAATATCTTTGCAGATAATAATCAATATTTTCGATTATAATTCAAAATTAAATATTCTTTTCCATAATAATCAAATATTAACATCTTTTTCCAGAAATTGTTTATTTAAATATATCATATTATATAAATTTTTGTCAATACAATTTAAAAAGGCGGCTTACCTGCCCCAGCAGATAACCCCGCCCTTTTCAAAAGCTTACAGCCATCCTTATTCACTCAGATACGCCTTCTTCACCGAATCATCATCCATCAGCGCCCTGGCATCCCCGCTGAGCACGATCTTTCCGGTCTCCAGCACATAGGCCCGGTTTGCAATGGACAGCGCCTTCTTTGCATTCTGCTCCACCAGCAGCACGGTGGTGCCGTCCCCGTTGATCTTCTGGATAATATCAAAAATCTCATTGACATAAATAGGCGACAGTCCCATGGAAGGCTCATCCATAACAATCAGTCTGGGATGGGACATGAGGGCCCGGCCCATGGCCAGCATCTGCTGCTCCCCTCCGGAGAGGGTTCCGGCCAGCTGGTTCTTCCGCTCCTCCAGACGGGGGAACCGGTTGTAGATCACCTTTAAGGTCTCCTCCATCTCCCCCTTGTCGCTGCGGGTATAAGCCCCCAGCCTCAGATTCTGCAGGACCGTCAGCTGGGCAAACACCCGGCGCCCCTCCGGCACATGGGCCACGCCCATGGCTACCAGCTTGTGTCCCGGCAGCTTTGTGATATTCTTTCCCTCGTACAGAATCGTGCCTGCCTTTGCAGGAATCAGGCCGGTGATGGTCTGGAGGGTGGTGGTCTTGCCTGCACCGTTGGCACCGATCAGCGCGATGATCTCCCCCGGATTCACTTCAAAGGAGATTCCCTTGATGGCCTGGATGACACCGTAGTATACCTCCAGGTCCTTCACTTCCAGTATTGCCATAGTTCCCCTCCTTCTACTCTCCAAGATACGCCGTGATCACACGTTTATCGTTGAGTACCTCTGTGGTGTTCCCCTGGGTCAGCACCTGGCCGAAATTCAGCACGGTCAGCTTCTCGCAGATCCCGGATACCAGCTTCATGTCATGCTCAATCAGCAGAACCGTCATATCAAAATGATCCCGCACAAAACGGATGGTCTCCATCAGCTCCGCCGTCTCATTGGGGTTCATACCGGCAGCAGGCTCGTCCAGAAGCAGAAGCTTGGGCTCTGTGGCCAGGGCACGGGCGATCTCCAGCTTCCTCTGCTTGCCGTAAGGCAGGTTGGAGGCCTTGTAATCATGCTCCCCGTCCAGGTCAAAGACCTTTAACAGCTCCAGGGCACGGGCATTCATCTCCTTCTCCACCTTAAAGTACCGGGGAAGACGCAGAATCCCCTCCAGGGTGGAATACCGGAAGTGGTTGTGCAGGCCGGCCTTTACATTGTCAAGGACACTCAGCTCCTTAAAAAGCCGGATGTTCTGGAAGGTCCTGGCAATCCCTGCCTGGTTGATCTCAATGGTCTTCTTCCCGGTGATGGCAGCCCCGTCCAGATGGATGGAACCGTGATCCGGCTTATAGACCCCTGTCAGCAGGTTGAACACCGTAGTCTTCCCGGCACCATTGGGTCCGATCAGACCGTAAAGCTCCCCCTTCTCAATGGTAATATTAAAATCATCCACTGCCTTTAAGCCGCCAAAGGAGATGCCTAAGTTCTTAACCTCCAACATTGCCATATTACGCAGCCTCCTTTGCAGCATTCTTGTTCTTCTTCATCTTCTCTAAGAAGACCGCCCGCATCTCAATGGCTTTGGGGCTGGAATTGAACAGCATCATCACAATCAGGACAATGGCGTAGATCAGCATCCGGTAGTCATTCAGCCCCCGCAGAAGCTCCGGAAGCAGGGTCAGCACCACCGCCGCAATCATGGACCCCCGGATATTGCCAAGGCCTCCCAGCACCACATACACCAGAATGATAATGGACATATTGTAACCGAAGTTCTTGGGCGTCGCCGCCAGGGTGGACAGATTGTGGGCATAAAGCACCCCTGCTACCCCGGCCAGAGCCGCGGAAATGGCAAATGCCATCAGCTTGTACTTGGTAATATTGATGCCGATGGACTCTGCCGCGATCCGGTTGTCGCGGATGGCCATAATGGCCCGTCCGGTCCGGGAATGAATCAGGTTCAGGACAATCACCAGGGTTACCAGCAGAAGGATAATGCCGATGCCGAAGGTAGCCGCCTTGGGGGTCCCGGTGATTCCCTGGGCGCCCTTGATAATCACCACCCCGGTACTGTCCATGCCCATGGATGTGGTATCCTTGGTGGAGAAATGAAACCCGGTGCTGTCCAGCCCGATATACATGACATTGATCAGGTTCTTAATGATCTCGCCAAAGGCCAGGGTCACAATGGCCAGATAGTCGCCTTTCAGCCGCAGCACCGGAATGCCGATGAGAAAGCCGAACACCCCTGCCACAGCCGCCCCGATGATCAGGGCAATGAAAAAACGCACCTGGACACTGGGTATGGGCCCTTCCAGGCATTTGGTGAAAAATGCCCCGAAAAAAGCCCCCAGACACATAAAGCCTGCATGGCCCAGACTCAGCTCCCCCAGAATCCCCACCGTCAGGTTTAAGGACACTGCCAGGATGGAGTAGATACAAAGGGGTACCAGAATTCCTTTCAGAAGGCTGGTCATATGTCCGGTGGCAGAGAGAATCTGCACCAGCAGCCAGCCTCCCACCACAATGCCGTAGGTAATGCTGTTCTGTATCAGTAATTTATTCTTCTTCATGTCCCGCACCTACACTTTCTCATGAATCTTCCGGCCGAGAATCCCCGTAGGACGCACCAGCAGCACGATAATCAGCACGGAAAATACAATGGCATCCGACAGCTGGGAGGAAATATAAGCTTTGGAAAGATTCTCAATAATCCCCAGGAGAATCCCGCCGATCAGCGCCCCCGGTATGGAACCGATCCCGCCGAACACGGCTGCCACAAAGGCCTTGATACCCGGCATGGAGCCGGTGTAGGGGGTCAGGGACGGATAGGTGGAGCACAGAAGGGCTCCTGCCACCGCTGCCAGGGCCGAGCCGATGGCAAAGGTGATGGTAATGGTCCGGTTCACGTCAATCCCCATAAGGGTGGCTGCCCCCTTATCCTCGGACACGGCCAGCATGGCCTGCCCCACCCTGGTCTTATTGATAAAGGTGGTCAGGCCCACCATAATCACGATGCAGGTAATAATGGTCACAATGGTAACACTGGAAATGGTCAGCTGCCCGTCTGCCAGCTTCAAATTGGGCAGGGTCACCACGGAAGTAAACTGGCGGGCATTGGAGCCGAAAATCAGCAGCGCCACATTCTGAAGCAGGTAGCTGACGCCGATGGCTGTGATCAGAACTGCCAGGGAAGTGGCTCCCCGCAGCGGACGGTAGGCAATCCGCTCCACCGTAACACCCAGAACCGTACAGATCACCATGGCCCCCAGAACACTTACAAGCGGCGGGACACCCATGGTACTCATCAGCGTAAATATGGCAAATCCGCCTACCATAATGATATCACCATGGGCAAAATTCAGCATACGCGCGATTCCATATACCATCGTATATCCCAGGGCTATGATTGCATAAATGCTGCCCAGACTGACACCGTTAATAAAATAAGACAGGAAACTCAGCATGAAATCTTACACCCCTTTATCCTTTTTTCGATAAAAATATACATAATGGGTAATTATAGCATAGGTAGAAACCATGTGCAAGTTATACACTTGCGATTTTTTTGACTTTTTGATAAAATGGACGTAACTATCCAGAAGTTTCCTGAATAGCATAATCCATGTAATCCAAATACAGGAGAATTGAGGTGATAATTATGATCAGCGGTATTGCCGGACTCAGTTCCTATTACAGTATGTACCGCTACAGCGGCTACTCCCGCAGCAATCCTTACATACGGGCCCAGGCCCAGGAAGCCCCGCAGGTTTCTTCCCAGGCAGCTGCGGCTGTTACCCGGACTTCAGGAGCCGGTTCCCATATGCCGGTTCAGCCGGTGCCTCCGGTTACCCCGGTGGTTTCCGGCGCCCAGGAAAGCCAGTCCCCGGGGATCTTCATCCGCAAGGGTGTGGACCCGGTGGAGTTTGCCGTGCGGATGCGCATCCGCTATGAGGACCCGGCGGATATGCCGGGACAGACCGGGCAGGTCTCCGGCCTGGGCAGCGCCCGGGATACTGCGGAGGAAGGCAAATGCCAGACCTGTGAGGACCGCAGATACCAGGACGGCTCCGACGACATGGGCGTCTCCTTCCAGACACCTACCCGCATTGCCCCGGAGAACGTGGCTTCCGCGGTCCGCGGACATGAACGGGAGCATGTGTTCCGGGAGCAGGCAAAGGCACAGCGGGAGAACCGCAGGGTGATCAGCCAGAGCGTGGCCCTCCACACCTCCGTGTGTCCGGAGTGCGGCAAAGCTTACATATCCGGCGGCACCACCACGACCACCACGGCATCCGCCCCGGACCCTGTACCCGCCGGACAGCCCCAGCGGCGTCCCTTCTCTGCGGTGGCCTGATCCTTCCCCCCGGGTATTCTATGGGGCCGGCACTGCCCTGCTTTGCAAGGCAGTACCGGCCCCATACCGTTCATTCTTCCTCTGTGAATATGCTTTCCAGAAGCTTTCTTACCAGCTCTGCCGACACCACGTCATAGCAGCGCTCCAGCTCTCCGGAGGCCATGCTGTAGGATACCTGCCCGCCCACAGTGGTGGGATCGGTCTTCCAGTCCTTGCAGGAACTGTGTACCTGGGTGACTCCGGTCCGTTCCATGATCGTTCTGGCGTTGGAGACATTGACTCCGCTGCCTGCCAGGATTTCGATCCTGCTTCCGTAACGGTGCTGAAGCTCTTTTAACAGCTCCCAGCCGTCAATGGCTTTGGGCTTAAGTCCGCTGGTCAGAACCCGGTCCACACCCAGGGCAATCAGCCGCTCCATGGTCACATAAGGATCAGGGGTGCAGTCAAAGGCCCGGTGGAATACGGCTTCCTTTCCCATTTCCCTGATGATCTCCAGCATGGCCCTGGTCTGCTCCTCGTCCAGGGTTGCATCCGCCTTCAGACAGCCAAAGGCAATGCCGTCGGCTCCATGTTCCAGAAGGGCCCTGGCCTCCGCTTTCATGACCTGAAAGTCCTCCCGGGAATAACAGAAGCCTGCCCCTCTGGGCCGCACCATAGCAATCACCTTCAGGGGAAGCTCTTCCTTTACCATCTTTAAGGTAGCCAGGGTTGGGGTCAGGCCCCCCAGCATCAGGGCGCTGTTCAGCTCAATCCGTCCTGCTCCCCCCAGCGCTGCCTGCTTCGCGTCATAATAACTTCCGCAGCAGATCTCCACTGTCTTCTTCATAAGCTTACCTCCCGCCTTTCAGACACCGTCTTTTATCCGGTCATCCCGGCGGCTGCCTGCCGCACCTTCCTTCATCACTCATCCCAGTTATGGTATACGGCCTGGACGTCGTCGTCTGCGTCCAGCAGATCCAGAATCCGGTTCATGCGCTTGATATCATCCTCACTGGTCAGCTCCACCCAGTTCTGGGGAATCATGGTGACGGAGGCCTCCATCATGGGAACCCCGGCAGCCTCCAGAGCCTCCCGGACCTGGCTGAAATCCTCCGGCGCCGTGATGACTTCATAGCTTTCCTCTTCCTCGGCAAAGTCCTCTGCCCCTGCGTCCAGAGCCATCATCATCAGCTCATCCGCATCCATCTCACACTCTTCCTTGTCAATGAGAATCTGGCCTTTCTGGTCAAACATAAAGGACACGCTTCCCTGGGCCCCTACATTGCCGTTGCCCTTGGTGAAGGCGCTGCGCACATTGGCGGCAGTCCGGTTCTTGTTGTCCGTAAGGGTATCCACAATAATGGCCACGCCGCTGGGACCGTAGCCTTCATAGGTCAGCACCTCATAGTTGACGGAATTGGCATCTCCTGCCGCCTTCTTGATGCCCCGGTCAATGGTATCGTTGGGCATGTTGTTGGCCTTGGCCTTGGCGATCACGTCCCGCAGCTTACTGTTGTTGGCCGGGTCCGGGCCCCCCTCCTTCACTGCCACCGCAATCTCACGGCCGATGACGGTGAAGATCTTCCCCTTGGCCGCATCATTCTTCTCTTTCTTGTGCTTAATATTCGCAAACTTGGAATGTCCTGACATAACCGTAGCTCCTTATCTCTTCTCTTTTTCCATGGCTTCTGGTGACGGGCCGGCCTTTTTGTTTCCCGCCCTGTCCGGCGTCACCAGAATATCATTCTCAATTCTAACATCATTCCATTTCTATGGCAAGTGGTATTTCTTCTCCTTCCGCGGACAGCCGGCTGACCCGCACCCGCCGGATCATCTTGCTCTCCACCTTAAGCACGGCAAACCGGTATCCCTGGTACCGGACCTGGGGCTGCTCCCCGTCTGCGGGAATCCGGTCCAGCCGGGAGATCAGAAGGCCGTTGATTGTGTCATAATTTTCCAGGTCTTCCTGGGGAAACTCCACCCCCAGCGCCTTCTGGGCATCGGAAAGAGGCGTCATGCCGCTCATGACAAAGGCATCCCCGGACTCCTCGATAAACTGCTCGTCCACATCGTACTCATCCAGAATGTTTCCTACAATCTCTTCCAGAATGTCCTCCATGGTCACCAGCCCTGCGGTCTGGCCGTACTCGTCTATGACGATCTCCATATGGTTCTTCTGGGACTGCATCTCCTTGAACAGGGAACTGATCTTCCTGGTCTCCGGGATAAAATGTGCCTCCCGCAAAAGCCCCAGCACGCTGGAAAGCTCCATACCGGCTTCCTCCTGGTCCTCCGCATGGACCAGCACCTCACGCATATGTACGGTTCCGATAATATCATCCAGATCCCTGCCATATACCGGGAAACGGGAATTGTTCCCTTCCTTCAGCACGAACTGGGCCGCATCCCGCAAAAGCATGGCCCCGTCTAAGGCAGCTATGTTCTTGCGGTGGGTCATAATATCACCGGCTTCCTTTTCGTCAAACTCAAATATGTTGGAGATCATCTCCGCCTCGCTGGTCTCCAGAACACCCTGCTCGTGTCCTTCATTGACCATGGTCCGTATGTCCTCCTCAGTCACATTCTCTTTCCTAAGCTTCCAGAAATGCCGCGCAGCCGCAGCCAGAACCGCCAGAACCACCGCAGCCGCCAGGCCTGCCAGCAGAATCCATGGGGCCCCATACCCATCTTCCATATCGTCCGTAAAACTCCTTTGCATTCTATATATTTTGGTAACACCTGGCCTCATTTTACCAAGTTTCCCCTGTTTCGTCAATGAAAACAGAGCATCCGGACCGTCATGAGCCTTTTCCGCAGGGTGCTATGTAGCCAGCTCCAGGCTCACCCGCAGCGCCGTATTGACCTTTCCCAGCAGTTCTTCGTCTATATGGCAGATTTTCTCCTTCAGCCGCTGCTTGTCAATGGTCCGCAGCTGCTCCAGCAGAATCACGGAATCCTTGATCATGTTGCATTTGCGGGTATCCAGCTCCACATGGGTAGGCAGCTTTGCCTTGTTCATCTTTGAGGTAATGGCTGCGCAGATCACCGTGGGGCTGTGCTTGTTTCCCACATCATTCTGGATGATCAGTACCGGGCGGACCCCGCCCTGCTCGGAACCGACCACCGGACGCAGATCCGCATAATAGATATCTCCTCGTCTGATAATCACATTTCCACACTCCGTTAAATAATCTTTTAAGCATAGTATTTCCCGGTGGAAGGGCTTCTATTCCGGTAATGGAATTTTTTATCACCGTTTTGGGCATGTTCCTTCCGGAAACCTGCCGTCCAAACGGTTACCTTCTGCTACTATTACCTTATGCCTTCCTTTCCCGGGCTGTGCTTTTCTAACAAAGTGTGTTTTCCCTCCTGCCGGGGAAGCTTACGGCTCCCCGGCCCACCTGGGCCAGGTGTCCTTCAGATAATCCCTGGTTCCCGTGACCTGTCCGTTCTGTATGTATACCCGGGGCACCCGCTTGCCCAGGTTGCAGGCAAGCTCGTAGCGGAAACCGCCTCCCAGGGCCTCCCAGTCCTCTATGGTGACCGTTTCCTCCCCGTCCCGGCCTGCCAGGGTCACCGGGGTGTCCGGCCCCACATCCGGGATTCCGGTTACATCCACCATAAACTGGTCCATGCAGATCCGGCCAAGAACGGGGGCCTTTTTTCCGTGAATCAGCACATAGCCTTTGCCGGAAAGATTTCTGGGATACCCGTCCCCATAGCCTACGGGCACAGTGGCCACCTGCATCCTGCCGGGAGCCACAAAGGTGCCTCCGTAGCTGACCGGGGTCCCCTTTTCCAGGGTCTTTACACAAGCAACAAAGCTTTTCAGCCCCATGACCGGCTTTAAGGGAACCTTCTCCTTTTCCACCTGGTCCGACGGGTACATTCCGTAGATGGAAATGCCGGCCCGCACCAGATCCAGATGGGCCTGGGGCAGATCCAGAATCCCGGCGCTGTTGGAACAGTGCTTCCAGGGGATCTCCACCCCCTGCTCCTTTAAAAGCTCCACAAATTCCAGATACTGCCCAAGCTGTTTTTCGGCCCAGGACTTGTCCGTCTCGTCGGCCCGGGCAAAGTGGGTGAACAGTCCCTCCCCCCGAATCCCCGGCAGGGCCAGAATCCGGGCAGCCAGAAGGGCTCCCTCCCGGGTGGCCCCAAGGCCGATCCGGCTCATGCCTGTATCCAGGGCCAGGTGCACCGGTGCCACCGTGTTCTGGCGGCAGGCCTCCTCCGATAAGGGAAGCGCCTGCTCCCAGGTAAAGACGGCAGGCCGGATCTGGTTCTCCACCAGTTCCTTATAACGGCTGGGGTGGGTGACGCCCAGCACCAGCACCGGCTTTCCGATCCCGTGGCGCCGCAGCTCCAGTGCCTCATCCACCGTGGCCACCGCGTATCCCTCCACAAAGGAGTCTATGGCTTTTGCCACCGGCACGGCGCCGTGGCCGTATCCGTCGGCTTTGACCACCCCCAGCATCTTTGTGCCGGGCGCCAGATTCCGTTTCATGGATTCCATGTTAAAGATCACCGCATCCAGGTCAATGGGTGCGTAAACCCGCGTATATTCCTTCTGCATTCCGATGTATCCTCCTTTGCGGCTTTCCGGGCCGCCGTCTCTTCCACTATGCCTCCGGCCGGCAGTTTTCCTGCCGGCTTCCCGGTCACAGCCTGCCCCATGGGATCTCTCCCAGGGCATCTGCAATCTCATGGGCCAGAAGACCTGCCGGATTGGGCCCCGCGGCCTGCTCCCCGGCCAGGCCGTGGACATACACACCCAGAACGGCGCTGTCTGCCACCCCGGCCCCCTGGGCCAGCAGTCCGCCGATGATCCCGGCCAGCACATCCCCGGAGCCGCCCTTGGCCATGGCGCTTGAGCCGCTGGTATTGATCCAGGCTTCCCCGCCGGGAAAGGCCGTCACGGTCACTGCATCCTTCAGCACACACACGGCTCCTGTGCGGCGGCTGTAGTCCCTGGCCGCCCCCAGGGGATCTGCCTTTAACCCTGCCATATTCGTCCCGGTCAGCCGCACCATCTCCCCCATGTGGGGGGTGACGATGACCTGTTCCGACAGATACTCTGCCAGCCTGGGGCTTGCGGCCACCAGGTTCAGCCCGTCCGCATCCACCACCAGGGGAACCGGACAGCCGGACAGCACCGTCTCTGCCAGAAGCCCTGCATAAGGCTCTGTCCCCAGGCCCGGCCCCAGGACCACCGCATCCGCCCACGCCACCTGTTCTTTGACCATATTCCGGAATGCCTCCGGCTCCCGGTCTGCCTGCTCCGGCCTGTATCCGGCAAACACCGCCTCCGGCAGCCGGGCCTGGAGAATCTCCCGGTTGTCCTCCACGGTCAGAAGCTTCACAAGACCGGCTCCTGCCCGATAGGCCGCCAGCCCGCTAAGGTAAGCGGCGCCGCCCATGCCCCGGCAGCCGGCGATCACCAGCAGGCGGCCAAAGGTTCCCTTGTTGCCGTCTGCCCGCCTTCCGGGAAGCCGTCCCAGATCCACGGCCTCCGGCATCCGTGCCGCCCATCCGGTCCGCTGAAGGCTCTGGTCCGAGAAGCCGGTCTCTGCCACCTGAAGCCTGCCGGTCCAGGTCCTGCCCGGATAGAACAGATGCCCTGCCTTCCGGTATCCGAAGGTAACGGTCACATGGGCTTTCAGGGCCGCGCCCAGGACGGCCCCGGTATCCGCGTGAATCCCTGATGGAATGTCCACGGCCACCACCTTTGCCTGGTCCATGGCGGAAAGCTGTTCCAGCAGGTCCCGGTAGGCCCCGGTCACCTCCCGGCACAGCCCGATTCCAAAGACCGCGTCCACAATGACCCCGACGCTGTCCGGGCCCCCCGGAAGCTGGTTTAAAGACCGGATCAGGGGAACCTCCAGCTGTCTGGCAATCTGCTGCTGGAGTCTGT
>CAJTOV010000115.1 GCA_910577765.1 uncultured Lachnospiraceae bacterium | reverse complement strand
GGCCAGTTTGACGGATATTTGAAAAAAATCGAGAGAACCCTGCGGGTAACAATGATATCCAGAGACGGGGTTTTAAAGGTGATCGGGCCGGAGCAGATGGTCCAGAAGGCCAAAAGTGTGTTCAACACCCTGGTGGAGCTGTCGAAGCGGGGCAATTCAATCGCCCAGCAGAACGTGGACTATGCGCTGTCCTTGTCATTTACCGAATCGGACCAGGAGATCCTGGAGATTGACCGGGACATTATCTGCCGTACCATTAACGGCAGGCCGGTGAAGCCCAAGACCCTGGGACAGAAGAACTATGTGGATACCATCCGCAAAAAGATGATCGTCTTCGGCATCGGCCCTGCGGGTACCGGCAAGACCTACCTGGCTATGGCCATGGCCATCCAGGCCTTTAAAAGCGGGGAAGTGAACCGGATCATTCTCACCCGTCCGGCCATTGAGGCAGGAGAGAAGCTGGGCTTTCTGCCAGGGGATCTGCAAAGCAAGATTGATCCCTACCTGCGGCCTCTTTACGATGCCTTGTACCAGATTATGGGGGCGGAGAGCTTCCTGCACAATTCGGAAAAGGGGCTTATTGAGGTGGCGCCCCTGGCCTACATGCGGGGGCGGACCCTGGACAACGCCTACATTATCCTGGACGAGGCCCAGAATACCACTCCGGCCCAGATGAAGATGTTCCTGACCCGGATCGGCTTTGGCTCCAAGGTGATTGTCACCGGGGACAAGACCCAGAAGGACCTGCCGGGGGATGCGGTGTCCGGCCTTGACATGGCCATGCGGGTGCTTCATAAGATCGAGGATATCGGGTTCTGTACCCTGACCAGCAGCGACGTGGTCCGCCACCCGCTGGTTCAGAAGATTGTCCAGGCTTACGATGATTTTGAGAAAAAGGAAGAGAAAAAGGGAAAGCCCATGGTCCGGGAGCGGGCCAGACGGCCCCGGGGAAGGGACAGGTAAGACTATGACCATACACACAGAATACGAGACCGGGATATTGCTGGACATTGCCTGGAAGCAGATCGTGGAGGACGTGGTTCTGGCGGTTCTGGAGTATGAGAGCTGCCCCTATGAGGCGGAGGTCAGCGTGATTCTTACGGACAATGCCGCCATCCGGGAGGTGAACCGCCAGTGCCGCCAGACGGATGCGCCTACGGATGTGCTGTCCTTTCCTATGATTGACTTTAAGGCAGAGTCGGATTTCAGCCATGTGGAGGACCATGTGGAGGACTGTTTTGACCCGGAGACCGGGGAGCTGGTTCTGGGAGACATTATGGTCTCGGTGGAGAAGGTGATGGAGCAGGCAGAGGCCTACGGCCATTCCAGGGAGCGGGAGCTGGCGTTTCTCATTGCCCACAGCATGCTGCATCTGTGCGGCTATGACCATATGGACGAGCAGGAGCGGCTGCGGATGGAGCAGAGGCAGGACGATATATTATCGGGAAAGGGTTATCACAGATGAGAGGACAGGGAAGCGTCGGAGGATCTGGAACAAGGGGGAAATGGGGACGGGTCCTGTGGGCGCTTCTTCTGGCAGCAGTGGTTCTGTGGGGCTGTGCCAAAGAGGCATCCTCAGACCAGCATATCACCCTTCCGGAGACGGAACCGCCGGCAGACATTACCATTGAGACGGAACCGGAGACCATCCGCATTGAGCCGGAGACGGAAGCCACGGAGCCGGAGACGGAACCGGAAGAACGGGTGGAGGTGGACGGCATGATCCGCAGTTATCTTACCGGGGAGATGGTGCCGGTGGGCCAGGGCAACCGCAGGCCCCTGGCCATTATGATGAGCAACGACAAGGAGGCCCTGCCCCAGTACGGAATCAACCGGGCCGGGGTGGTGTACGAGGCCCAGGTGGAGGGCACCATGAACCGGTACATGGCCATTATGGAGGATTACGATGATCTGGACCGGATCGGGTCGGTGCGGAGCTGCCGGACCTATTATACCTACTTTGCCAGGGAGTTTGATGCTATCTACGCCCATTTCGGACAGAGCACCTTTGCAAAGCCTTATCTGAAAAATGTGGACAATATCAACGGCATCGAGGGCCTGGGCGGCAATGCCTTCTTCCGTTCCTCGGACCGGAAGCGCCCCCACAATGCCTATGCCAGCTTTGAGAAGCTCCAGAAGGCCATGGAGGCCCTGGGCTATTCCCAGGAGTATGATACGTCCTATGAGGGCCATTACCTGTTTGCCGGGAAAGACAGGCCGGTGGAGCTGGAGGGGGAAGGGGTCATGAATGCTTCCAAAGTGACCCCTGGCTATCCCTACAGCCAGCCCTGGTTTGAGTACAACCCGGAGGACGGTCTCTACCACCGGTACCAGTACGGCAGTGTACATAAGGGAAGCGAGGGACCCATTACGGTGAAGAATATTCTGATCCAGTACTGTCCCGACGGCTTTTATGCCACCACCCAGTACCGGAACATCAATGTCCACGACGATTCCTGGGGATATTATATTACCAACGGAAAGGCGGAGAATGTCACCTGGAAGAAGGACGGAGAGTTCGGCGTCACCCATTACTATGGACCTGACGGGGAGGAGATTGTCTTAAATCCCGGGAAGACCTGGGTATGTATCATGTCTACAGGGGATTTCCAGAAGACGGAGATCCAGTAGCAGGCAGGTTCAGGAAGGCCGGTCAGGACGCCTGGCAGGAGCGCTGTCACGGGCAGGGGAGAGGACCTGTCCGGCCTGCATGTATAAATGTGGCAGAAAAAGCAGATACTATCTCTAAGTATATGGAGGAATTCTACTATGAAGAGATATCGTATCTGTTTTTTGTTGTTTTTGGTGACCAGTGTGGTGTGTCTGGCGGCAGGCTTTGGGACCGCCCGCCACAGAAGCAGGATGCTGCGGACCCAGGCCCAGGAGGAAATGACGGTTCCGGCCCAGGTGGAGACCCGGGAGGTGGTCAGCCAGCAGAAGGTGGAGCATAAGACCGGAAGCCAGGGGACCCCTGTGGAGGCGGAGGAGAAAAAAACGGAAACCCGGGACCAGGAAGTATTTTACCTGGTATCCGAGGACGGGTTTCTGCTGGTATTTGCCAAGGATAAGAAGACCATCTGCCTGTATACCCATATTCCCATTACGGATTTCCCGTCCAGGGAGCAGGGACGGCTGCGGGAAGGCATCTGGTTCCCGGATATGATGGAGGTGTTTCATTATCTGGAGTCATATACCAGTTAAGGGACTAGTACTGCATTGCGGAAATAACGGTGAATAAAGTGCCAGATGTCTGCGGCATCTGTGCGTCTGCAAAGCGACGGCGTAGTGGTGCCTACGGCTAGCTTTGCATGCGTGCAGAGGGCGTAGGCAGCGGGTGCTTTATTCACTGGAATTTCCGTAAGGAAGTACTGGGAAAATAACACTTGAAAACCATGGCAAATCCGGCTACAATAGGAAAAGACATTTGCGGCTGCGGCAAGGACAACCGCAGCAGAGAACCAGTACATGGCTGTACCAGTCCCGGGAACTGGTGCAGCCATGTACCAGACGGACCGGGAGGCACACAGTGGGAAAACGGCAGGTAGTGATCATAGGCGGCGGGGCCTCAGGCATGGCGGCAGCCATTGCGGCGGCCAGACAGGGGGCCCGGGTGACGGTTCTGGAACATAAAGACACACTGGGAAAGAAGATTCTTTCCACCGGCAACGGCAGGTGCAACCTGACCAACCTTTACCAGGACCCTGGCTGCTACCGGTGTTCCCAGCCCGGGTTTGTACAGCAGGTAACCGGGCATTTTCCGGTTGCGGATACCCTGAAGTTTTTTGAAGGGCTGGGGATTCTGACCAGGGACAGGAATGGATATGTGTATCCTTTTTCCGAGCAGGCATCGGCTGTGCTGGATGCCCTGGTGCTGGAGCTGAAGGCCCT
The DNA here is from genome assembly GCA_910577765.1 of uncultured Lachnospiraceae bacterium. GTDB lineage: Bacteria > Bacillota > Clostridia > Lachnospirales > Lachnospiraceae > Brotaphodocola. The sequence goes on along the minus strand of CAJTOV010000115.1, from coordinate 7,967 downwards.
GGGGGTCCGGGTGGAGACCGGCTGTTCGGTCCGGAAGACTGGGCGGCAGGAACCGTTTCGGAAGCCGGAGCAGGCAGAGCGCCGGGAGCCGTCCCGGAATCCGGCGGCCGGAGGCTTCCGGGTGGAGACGGACAGGAGCTGTTTCCGGGCAGATGCCCTGGTGCTGGCTGCCGGGTCCAAGGCCGCGCCGGCCACCGGGTCTGACGGCAGCGGATATGAGCTGGCAGAAAGGCTGGGCCACAGGATCATCCCGCCCCTTCCGGCCCTGGTGCAGCTTCACTGCGCCGGGAAGATCTTTAAGCAGGTGGCCGGGGTCCGCTGTCAGGCACAGGTGACGGTCCGGGCAGACGGAAAGGCCCTGGCAGAGGATACAGGGGAATTACAGCTTACGGATTACGGGATTTCCGGGATTCCCACCTTCCAGGTAAGCCGGTTTGCTTCCCGGGCCCTGGAACAGGGGAAGAAGGTGGAGGCTGTGGTGGATTTCTTCCCTTCCTGGGACAAGAGGGAGCTGGAAGGCTGGATGGACGCCAGACGGAAGCAGTTTCCATACAGGAAGGCAGGGGAGCTGATGAACGGGGTGCTTCATAAGAAGCTGTCGGCAGGGCTTCTGCGGGAAGCAGGAATTACCCTGGACCGGCAGGTGGAGGAGATCCCGGAAGGAAGCTGGAGGCGGTTTGACGGAAGTCTCAAGGCCTTCCGTGTGACGGTGACAAAGACCAGTTCCTTTGACAAGGCCCAGGTATGCTGCGGCGGCATAGATACCCGGGAAGTCAATGGGGATACCATGGAATCCAGGCTGGTGCCGGGGCTTTATCTGGCCGGTGAGATTCTGGATGTGGACGGCATCTGCGGGGGATACAATTTGCAGTGGGCCTGGTCCAGCGGATATGTGGCAGGCCGCCACGCAGGAGGTGGGGTATGATACGGATCAGCCAGGTGAAGCTGCCGGTGGGACACGGCCCGGAAGAACTGAAAAAGAAGGCAGCCAGGATTCTTAAGACAGCCCCGGAAAAGCTCCGGTGTCTCGAAATCCGGAAACAGTCGGTGGATGCCAGAAAGAAGCCGGAACTGTATTACACCTATACGGTGGATGTGGAGACGGCACGGGAAGGGGAACTGGTACATAAGTTAAAGAACCCCCAGGTGACCCTGGTCCGGGAGCAGGGCTATGGATTCCCGGAGCCGGGAAAAGGGCTTCTTAAGGCGCCGCCTGTGATCGTGGGGGCAGGTCCCGCAGGGCTGTTCTGCGGACTGATGCTGGCCAGGGCCGGGTATGGTCCGGTGATCCTGGAGCGGGGGGCGGATGTGGATGTGCGGCGGCAGCAGGTGGACCGGTTCTGGGCCACCGGAGAGCTGGACGTCCGGTCCAATGTGCAGTTCGGGGAAGGCGGTGCAGGGACATTTTCCGACGGAAAGCTGAATACCCTGGTGAAGGACCCTGTGGGCCGGAACCGGCTGGTATTAAAGACCCTGGTGGAATTCGGGGCAGACCCGGCCATTCTTTACCAGAATAAGCCCCACATCGGAACCGATGTGCTGGGGGGAATTGTAAAACAGATCCGCCAGGAAATCATCCGCCTGGGAGGCACCGTAACCTTCGGCTGCCAGGTAACCGATCTGGCAGTGGAAGACGGGAAGGTCCGGGGGGTGGTGACGGAGCAGGCCGGGAAGCAGGAATTTCTTCCTGCCGGTGTGGTGGTTCTGGCCATAGGGCACAGTGCCAGGGACACCTTCGGGATGCTGGTGGACCGGGGGATTCCGGTGGAACAGAAGGCATTTGCCGTGGGCCTGCGCATCCAGCATCCCCAGGAGATGGTCAATCTGGCCCAGTACGGCACGGCACAGCCCGGGGAGCCGGGGGCGGCCAGCTACAAGCTGACCTGCCAGACCGGAAACGGGCGGGGGGTGTATTCCTTCTGCATGTGTCCGGGAGGCTATGTGGTCAATGCATCCTCCGAGCCCGGGCTGCTGGCGGTCAACGGCATGAGCTACCATGCCCGTTCCGGGGAAAATGCCAACAGTGCCCTGATTGTCACCGTAGGGCCGGAGGATTTCGGCGGCCAGGGGCCTTTGGCAGGGGTGGAATTCCAGAGACGGCTGGAGCGGCTGGCTTACCAGGCCTGCGGCGGCAGGATTCCGGTCCAGATTCTTGAAGATTTTCAGGAGAACCGGCTGGGACAGAGCCTGGGGGATGTGAAGCCGGAGACCCGGGGGGCCTGGGAAATGGCCAATCTGCGGGAACTGCTGCCTAAGGCCTTAAGCAGTTCCCTGCTGGAGGCCATGGGGCATTTCGGCCAGGTAATCCGGGGATTTGACCGGCCGGACGCGGTGCTGGCCGGAGTGGAAAGCCGGACCTCCTCCCCGGTGCGGATTCCCAGGGGGGATGCCTTTGAGAGCCGGGTACTGGGACTGTATCCCTGCGGGGAAGGCGCCGGATACGCCGGCGGCATCACCTCGGCCGCCATGGACGGGGTGAAGGTGGCAGAGGCTGTGGCAGCCCGGTACAGGCCGGCAGAATAAGGAAAATATACTATAGGACTGCCTGAACGTAAGGGGTATGCCGGGCCAGGCAGCAGGATGGAGACATTACATGGAAAAGGATGAAAGAATGTGCCTCAGGGACAAGAAGCGGATCGTGGTCAAGATCGGCTCTTCCTCCCTGACCCACCCGGAAACCGGGTCACTGAACCTGTTAAAGATTGAGAAGCTGATCCGGATTCTCTGCGATCTGCGGGGGGAAGGCCGGGAGGTGGTGCTGGTGTCTTCCGGCGCCATTGCGGCAGGAAGGCAGGCTCTGGGAATCACCCACAGGCCTGACAGCATTTCCCAGAAACAGGCACTGGCCGCAGTAGGCCAGGCCAGGCTGATGATGGTGTACCAGAAGCTGTTTTCCGAGTACAACTGTATGGCAGCCCAGGTGCTGCTGACCAAGGACACCATGATCCACGAAGTATCCCGCTACAATGCCCAGAATACCTTTGAGGAACTGCTGGGGCTGGGGGTGATTCCGGTGGTCAATGAAAATGATACGGTGTCCACCCACGAGATCCGGTTCGGTGACAATGACCGGCTGTCCGCCATTGTGGCGGCCCTGATCGGAGCGGATCTTCTGGTGCTTCTGTCGGACATTGACGGGCTCTATTCCGACGATCCCCACAGGAACCCGGACGCAGCGTTTATCAGCTATGTGGAGGAGATCACCCAGGAGCTTCTGGACATGGGAAAGGACAGCTCTTCCAGCAGCGTGGGAACCGGCGGCATGGCTGCCAAGCTGGCAGCGGCCCGGATTGCCACAGACAGCGGATCGGATATGGTGATTGCCAATGGGGATGACGTGGAAGTGATTCCGGCGATTATGGGAGGCCGGCAGGTGGGAACCCTGTTCAAGGCCCACGAAAACCAGGATTTTGATCTGATGGATTATTTGAACTACCGGTATTGACCGGAGTCTCCCCGGACCTTCAGGCACAAGGGGATTCCGGGAGGACATAAAAAGCACCAGGAGGACATAAGAATGGACCAGAAATGCATTGACCGGATCAATGAGCTTTACCACAAGTCCCAGGCAGAGGGGCTTACCCCGGAGGAGAAGGAGGAGCAGACCAGACTGCGCAGGGAGTATATTGAGGCCATCCGCAGGAATATGCGGGCCAACTTAAACAGCATTTCCATCCAGGAAGAGGACGGCACCATCACGGACCTGGGGAAAAAGTACGGCGGCGTCCAGAGTGAGTAGCCGGTTATGGACAGAAATGCAATCCGTTCAGAAATGCGCAGGCTCCGCCAGGAGCTGCCCCCTTCCCAAAAGGAAGGAATGGACCGGTGCCTTGGGCAGACGCTTCTGACCCTTCCCGCCATCCGTAAGGCAAAGGCCGTGTATCTCTTTGCTTCCGCAAAAGGAGAGCCGGATACCTTCCGGCTCTTTGGGCAGCTTCTGGAACTGGGGATTCAGGTGGCATTTCCCAGGGTGAAGGGCCGTGAGATGGAATTTTACTGGACCAAACATCCCGGAGAGCTGGTGCCCGGACAGTGGGGAATCCGGGAGCCGGACATTACCTGCCAAAAGGCCCAGGCAGCAGACGCCCCGGTGGTAGTGCCGGGACTTGCCTTTACCCGGGAGGGAACACGGCTGGGGTACGGGGGCGGGTATTATGACCGTTTTTTTGCCAGGGAGCCGGAACACTGGCGGATCGTTCTGGCTTATCCCTTCCAGGTAGTGGAGAAGCTGCCCTTTGGGGAGTGGGATGTGCCGGTGCACCAGATTGTGACCGTGGGGGGCGTGGTCCGGTGCGGCAGGGACCAAGAAGAGAATCAGGAGGATCGTATATGGAACTGACAGATATTGGAAAGCGGGCCAGGGCAGCGGCCCGGTATTTAAACGGTCTGGACCAGACCGGGAAGAACCGGGGCCTTGGGGCTGGGGCAGCGGCCCTGGAGGAAGGCATGGAGGAGATTCTGGCTGCCAACCGGCAGGATGTGGAACAGGCAAAAGCCGGCGGCATGAGTCCGTCCCTGGTGGACCGGCTGGCCCTGGATGAAAGCCGGGTGCTGGCCATGGCCGGGGGCATCCGGGAGATCATGGCCCTGGAGGACCCGGTGGGGGAAGTGCTGTCCATGAAGCCCAGGCCCAACGGGCTTATTATCGGGAAGAAGCGGGTGCCCCTGGGAGTCATCGGCATCATCTATGAGGCCAGGCCCAATGTAACGGCAGACGCCTTCGGACTGTGCTTCAAGACGGGAAATGCCGTGATTCTAAAGGGAGGAAGCGATGCCATAAAGTCCAACCAGGCCATTGTCAAGTGGCTGAGGAAGGGGCTGGGGGACGCAGGACTTCTGGAAGATGCGGTGCAGCTTGTGACCGACACGGACCGGGAGACCACCAGGGCCCTGATGCGGATGCATGAGTATGTGGATGTGCTGATTCCCAGAGGCGGTGCAGGACTGATCCGGACCGTGGTGGAGAACAGCACAGTACCGGTGATTGAGACAGGCACCGGCAACTGCCACATTTACGTGGACCAGTCGGCAGATCTGGACATGGCCCTTTCCGTCATTGTCAATGCCAAGACCCAGAGGACCGGGGTCTGCAATGCCTGCGAATCCCTGGTGGTCCACCGGAATACTGCCCAGGCCTTTCTGCCAAAGCTTAAGAAGGCCATGGACGCTTACGGGGTGGAGGTCCGGGCCGATGAGGACAGCCGGAAGATCGTACCGGACTTTGCAGAGGCCGCAGAGGCAGACTGGGGAACCGAATATCTGGACTATATTGTGTCCATGAAGCTGGTGGACTCCCTGGAGGAGGCCATTGCCCATATTAACCGGTACAACACCGGCCACTCGGAGGCCATCATCACCCGGGACTATGACAGTGCCCAGCGTTTCTTAAATCAGGTGGACGCGGCGGCGGTCTATGTCAATGCCTCCACCCGGTTTACCGACGGCAATGAGTTCGGCTTCGGGGCGGAGATCGGCATCAGTACCCAGAAGCTTCACGCCAGAGGGCCCATGGGGCTGGAGGCGCTGACCACCACCAAATACATTGTGTATGGAAATGGACAAGTGCGGAAATAGACCAGGCTGTGGGAAAACTAAGGGTTTTTGGATTATGAGGTGGAAATGTGACGATTTATGATATTGCCAGGGAAGCAGGGGTGGCGGCCAGCACCGTGTCCCGTGTCATCAACAATAAGCCGGGAATCCGGGCAGAGACCCGGCAAAGGGTTCAGGAGCTTCTGGAAAAGTATCATTATACACCGGACGCGGCAGCCCGTGGGCTGGTGATGCAATCTACCCGCATGGTGGGAATTCTCATTGAGGATATCCGTGTGGTCCACCATGTAAACAGCGCCTTTGTCATCGAGCAGGAGCTGACAGGCCAGGGATACTGCTGCATCATCATGAGTACCGGGCCGGAGGAAGAGCAGAAGGCAGAATACATCCGGATTCTGGAACAGCGCAGAGTGGAGGGCGTGATTCTCATGGGCTCCATGTTCGGTACGGATAAGGTGAAAAAAAGCATTCAGAAGCATTTGCCCAGAATACCGGTGGTGATTGTCAACGGATACCTGGATCTGCCCAATGTATCCGGGGTTCTGGTGGATGAGGACCGGGGGATTGAACGGTGTGTGGAGCTTCTGGCAGGAAAGGGCAAGGAGAAGATCGCCTTTGTGATGGATGCCCCCTCGCCGGCCAATACCCGGAAGCAGCAGGGCTACCGGGCCGGTATGGAGCGGACCGGGGCCAATGGGGGAGAGACCTGGATCTATGCCACGGAGGAGAATTCCGTCAAGGGCGGCTATGATGTAACGGTGCGGATCATAAAGGAGCATCCGGACGTGGAGGGCATCATCTATTCGGTGGACCGGATCGCTGTGGGCGGAGTCCGGGCCGCCTTTGACCAGGGCCGCCGGGTGCCGGAGGAGCTGGCCCTGGTGGGGGTAGACAACACCGTCTACGGGGAGATCTGTATGCCGAAGCTGACTACCCTGGACAACCGGCTCCAGGAGCTGAGCCAGGCAGCGGCGGAAATGCTCCGTCAGGGGCTGGAAGGAAACATGCAGAGCCGGATGCAGATGCTGTATTCGGAGATTATTGAGCGGGAGAGTACTTAAGCAGGCAGATGCCGTGGCAGAAGTCCGGTCGTGGGGGCCAGGGCAAACGGTGGAACAGCCCGATGGCGGCCCGGTTCCGCGCACTGGCAGTTTGCACAAAAAAAGAATGTTAAAATAGTATAAAAATACGATTGCAATCGATTGCGAAATCATATATGATAGAAGCATCCAAAAAGCAGCGGGTACAGTTCCGGAGCTGCCGGAACACAACGCTTATCAATCATAAGGAAAAGGAAGGGGAAGCATCATGTTAAGAATCAAGTATGAGGATATGGTAAAGGAATTCAAGCGGGTACTGGTAAGCCGTGGCTTCACGGAGAAGAATGCAGAGGATGCGGCTACGGTCTTTGCCCAGAACAGTCTGGACGGGATCTACAGCCACGGGATCAACCGTTTTCCCAGAGTCGTAGAATATCTGGATAAGGGTGAGATCAAGCCGGATGTGGTGGCTACCTGCGAGCTGTCCATGGGCGCCATTGAGCGGTGGAACGGCCACAGAGGCTTCGGCCCCTTAAATGCCAAGCAGGCCATGGACCGTGCCTGTGAGCTGGCCAAGCAGTACGGCATCGGCATGGTAGCCCTGGGCAACAACAACCACTGGATGCGGGGCGGCAGCTACGGCTGGCAGGCAGCAGACCAGGGCTGCATCGGTATCTGCTGGTCCAACACCATGCCCAACATGCCGGCATGGGGCGGCAAGGACCGGAAGATCGGCAACAATCCCTTTATCTTCGCTGTTCCAAACAGCAACGGGGAGCACGTGGTGGTAGACTGCGCCGTATCCCAGTTCTCCTACGGCAAGATCGAGGAGGCCAAGCTTAAGGGCCAGCAGCTTCCTGTACCGGGAGGCTATGACGAGGACGGCAACCTGACCACAGACCCGGCTGCTATTGAGAAGACCTGGAGAGTCCTTCCCATGGGCTACTGGAAGGGCAGCGGCATCTCCATCCTTCTGGACCTGATCTCCACCGTGCTGACCAATGCCAACTCCGTACAGAAGATCGGTACCTTTGGGGATGAGGTAGGTCTGTCCCAGATCATGATTGCCATTGATCCGTCCAAGTTCCAGGACAGCTCCGTCACCGACGGAATCATCGGGGAGCTGGTGGCTGACATTAAGTCTTCCGAGCCCATTACCGAGGGCGGAAAGGTATTCTATCCCGGCGAGATCGAGATCAACACCCGCAAGGACAACAAGGAGAACGGCATTCCGGTGATTGAGGAGAAGTGGGAGTCTGTACTGGCCATGTAACGCTTCAGTTAACAGGGCAGCATCTTCTTGTCCGGCTATGCCGGACAAGAAGCATCGGGCGTCCGCCTGATGTGGAAAACTGGACAAAAACAGTCTTACAA
>CAJTOV010000114.1 GCA_910577765.1 uncultured Lachnospiraceae bacterium | reverse complement strand
GGTGTCCCTTCAGCCTCTTGGGTACTTCTGCAAAGTACCGATGCCTGAACATCAGTATATATTCTGTTTTAGCATCGGGCGGACTCTTGTCTGTCCAGCGGAGAGGGTGGGATTCGAACCCACGCGCCCTTGCGGACAAACGGTTTTCAAGACCGCCTCGTTATGACCACTTCGATACCTCTCCTCAAACGTGCTTTTCAATATTAATCCATAATCCAGGTTTTGTCAAGAGGGTTTTTGAAAATTTTGTATTTTTCTTGTCCCCGATGCTTTTCGGGGGCAAGAAGATGCCCCGTCTGAACTGTTACATACCATATGGCGGGGAAACCGCTACCCCCTCAGCAGGGCCTCTGCCAGAATCATGTCCTCCGGTGTGGTCACCTTCAGGTTCTCATAACTGCCCTCCACCAGCCGGACCGGATAGCCGGCCAGATTTTCCACCACCATGGCGTCATCGGTGATCCCCTTCTGCAGGGCCTCATCCTCCATAAGCCGGTCATAGGCTCCCCGCACCAGGGGATAGGAAAAGGCCTGGGGCGTCTGGATCTGCCAGAGCCGGGACCGGTCCAGGGTCCGGCTGGCGCAGCCGTCCTCCCCGGCCACCTTGATCGTATCCTTCACCGGCATTCCGGCCACGCAGGCACCGTAAGAGACCGCGCCTTCTATGGCCCGCCGGATAATGGCGCCGGTGACCAGGGGCCTGGCCCCGTCATGGATCAGCACATAGCCACAGTCCTCCAGGGCTTTCAGCCCCTGATACACGGAATGATAGCGCTCCCGGCCCCCTTCGGTGACCAGGGGTTCTCTGGTCAGCCGGCACAAGGGGAGAATCCCGGACCGGACATACTCTGTCTCCCCCTGGGGAACCACCAGCACCAGCCGGTCAGCCGCCGACCGGTCAAAGGCCTCCAGGGCATAAGTGATCAGAGGTCTCCCTCCCAGTGTCATATACTGCTTCTGTACGGAGCTGTGCATGCGGCTGCCATGGCCCCCTGCCAGAATCACTGCTCCGATGGTTTTTCCGTTAATCATTCCGTTCACCGCTCCCCCAGCTTCAGGTTGGGAACCGCATTGAGATCCCAGCCGTGGCGGGTTCCCTTCCGATATTCATAATAAGCCGCCGCCCCGATCATGGCCGCATTGTCCGTGCAGAAAACCGGGGACGGATGATAGAAGCGGATGCCTGCCCTTTGGCAGGCTTCCTTCATGGCTTCCCGCAGGGCATGGTTGGATGCCACACCGCCGGCAATGGCCAGCTTTTTGCAGTCATATTCCCGGGCCGCCGCCACGGACCGTTCCACCAGCACTTCCACCACCGCATTCTGGAAGGAGGCGGCCAGATCCGGCACACAGATTTCCTCCCCGGTCATCTTTGCCCGGTTGATATAATTTAAAACCGCTGATTTCAGGCCGCTGAAGCTGAAATCATAGGGCGCCCCCTCCACCCTGGCCCGTGGAAATTCCATGGCATGGGGATTGCCCTGCCTGGCTGCCTGGTCCACCTTGGGACCGCCGGGATAGCCCAGCCCCACAGCCCGGGCCACCTTGTCAAAGGCCTCACCGGCAGCATCGTCCCGGGTCCGGCCCAGAATCTCAAACTCCCCGTAATCCCGGACAATCACCAGATGGGTGTGGCCTCCGGACACAATCAGGCAGGCAAAGGGCGGCTCCAGATCCGGGTTCTCAATATAATTGGCAGACACATGGCCTTCTATATGGTGAACCCCCACCAGAGGCTTGCCGGCTCCATAGGCGATTGCCTTGGCCTCCGCCACCCCCACCAGCAGAGCCCCCACCAGGCCGGGACCGTAGGTGACGGCAATGGCCGTAATATCCTCCAGGGCCACTCCTGCATCGGTCAGGGCCTGGGCAATCACCTGGTTGATCTTCTCCATGTGCTTCCTGGATGCGATCTCCGGCACCACGCCGCCGAACTGGGTATGAAGGGCGATCTGGGAGGAAATCACGTTGGACAGCACCTGCCGCCCGTTCCTTACCACGGCGGCTGCGGTCTCGTCGCAGGAGCTTTCAACCGCAAGAATCAGTATGTCTTTCTCTTCCATGGTTATCCCTCACTCTCCTTCTGCCTCATCCTCAAACAGAAGCTCCCGGGTCCACCCGTCCCTAGCCGCCTTCGCTCTGGGGAAAATACCCCGCACCTTGTCCATAAATTCCTCCGGGTGGGTCAGGGATGGGCTGTAATGGGTCAGCCACATCTCCCGGGGCTGGGCCTTGGCTGCCAGAGCTGCCGCCTCGTACATGGTCATGTGCCGGTACTCTCTGGCCTTGGCCTCTTTGCCGTCCTCCCCGTACATACCCTCACAGATGAACAGGTCCGCGTCCGCGGCATATTCCGCAATGACGGGAACCGGACGGGTGTCGGTACAGTAAGCCACCTTAAGCCCCCGCCGCGGAGGTCCCAGCACCATATCCGGGGTGTAGACCACCCCCTCCATCTCCAGTGTTTCTCCCTTTTGCAGGCGGCTCCAGGCCTTCATGGGGACCTGGGCGGCCCTGGCCCGCTCCACGTCGAACCGGCCTGCCCTGGGAATGGAAATGGTATAGCCGTAACAGACCACATTGTGGTTCACCCGGTAAGCGTCGATCACGTAGGGACCTGCCTTTAACTGCTTCCGATTCTCCTCCAGTTCTATAAACCGCAGAGGAAAGGGCAGCTCCGGCGCGATCATCCGCAGGGCCGACACCACCCGCTCCAGTCCCCTGGGGCCGATCAGGGTCAGCGGTTCCGTCCGCTCCGCATTTCCCATAGTCAGAAGAAGCCCCGGAAGCCCGCTGATATGGTCTGCATGATAATGGGTAAAGCAGATCACATCAATGGGCCTGGGACTCCATCCTTTTTCTTTCAGTGCAACCTGGGTCCCCTCCCCGCAGTCGATCAGCAGACTGCTTCCATCACACCGCGCCATCATGGCGGTCAGCCAGCGGTATGGCAGGGGCATCATCCCCCCGGTTCCCAGCAAACAGACATCTAACATAGATCCAGGTTCCTCATTTCTCCATTTGATCGCAACAGTCCAGGCAGGCGGCAATCCCATGCCCCTGTTCCTGATCTGTCACCATAACCAAATGATAGCACACCTGTCAGATGAATTCAACCTGTTCCTCCACATCTGCCTCAATTCGGAACTGGTTCACCAGATTATCATAACAGGTTTCGCACAGATCCCAGTGGTGGACCTCCCCGTCCTTCTCCGAGAAGAAATCCCAGGCATGGTCCACAGAAATGGCTCCTTCCCGGATGATTCCCCCCTCCACCACGATCTTTTTGCCGCAGCAGTTGCAGATCACCTTTTCCAGCTCTCCGTTACTTTTGTATCTCCTCATCTTCCTCTCACCTTTCCGTTATCATTTCCCTACCGGGTCCCCCTGTCCGCATATGCCGGCCGCAGACCGGCAAACACGGGGCCTGCGGACAAAAAATAAAAGGGACATCCGTCAGTGGATACCCCTACATTATAACAGGTGCGGCAGCATTTTTTAAGTGGTAAATGTTGTTAGATTCTGTCGAAATCCCGAAGCCACATGATCACGGCGTCCTCCGGCGGATTCCGGTAATAGCCTTTGCGGACCGCCTCGGCCCTGAAACCAAAGGATTCATATAGGTTTCTGGCCGGCAGATTGCCCTGGCGCACCTCCAGGCTGACGGCCGATACCCGGCTGTCTCTGGCACAAGTTACCATGGCCCCCATCATTTCTCTGGCCAGGCCCTGGCGGCGGTATCCGGGCATCACGGCGATCCGCTGGACCTCCCCCTCCCCTGCCAGAATCCGCAGGTTGCAGTAGCCCAGAATCTGCCCCTGGCGTTCGTATACATAATACACGTCATACTGGCTGTAAAGCCCGGCTTCCAGAAGCTTGTAGGACCAGTTTTCCGAAAAGCAGCGCTTTTCCAGGTCCGCCACCTGCTCCAAGTCCCGGGCCTCCATGGGGCGGATCACGGCTGTGCCCCCACGGCATGTCCCGCTGCCAGCTCTCCTGCCAGCCCCTTCTGCCTGGCCTCCTCCAGCTCCCGCTCTGCCTGGGATTTCCTCAGATAATCCGGCACATGGTCCGCGGCGCTTTCTGCTTGTCCCTGGCGGAAATACACGGCCCCCAGGGCTGCCACTGCTGCCGCCCGCTGCCGGTTGCACTGGGCCGGTGCAAAGTCACAGGGAATCCCCAGACGGTTCTCCAGCAGTTCCCGGTACACCGGCACCCCGTCCCCCAGAAAGATCACCGGCTCTCCCAGCCGGTTCAGCTCCCGGGCCAGATCCTCCACCGCCATGATACACTGGCCTTTCAGCACCTGAAATTCCCGCAGATACCGGTAAAGACCGGTGTAGACCTGGTTCCGTCTGGCATCCATCACCGGACAGATCACCGCCGCTGCCCCGTAAAGACCGTAAGCCATGGCATCCACCGTAGGCACATGGACCAGAGGCTTCTCCAAAGCCAGCCCCAGCCCTTTGGCCGTGGCCGAGCCAATCCGCAGACCGGTGAAGGAACCGGGCCCCCCGGAGACCGCAATGGCGTCTATGGTTTTCAGATCCAGCTCCAGCAGGGTTACTATCTGGTCAATCATGGGAAGCAGGGTCTGGGAATGGGTCTTTTTGAAGTTTACCGTGTATTCCGCAGTGGTTACGTCGTCGGTGACCAGGGCCACGGATGCCACCAGGGACGAGCTTTCGATTCCTAATATTTTCATGGTTTGTCTCCTTTTTGCTGCCGGCGTCCGGCAGATTCCCCGGGCAGTCCGGCTATGGTCCGGGGTGCTCCTGCATTCCCTCCACCAGAATCCGCCGGTAATCAAAGCCCCTGTCCAGATCCTTCTCGATCCGCACCCGGATCACCTGGCCGGGCAGAATCTCCGGCACCAGCTCCGACCATTCCACCAGGCAGACTCCCTCCCCGTAGAAGCAGTCTTCATAGCCGATCTCGTCCATCTCGCTGACATCGCTGATCCGGTACACGTCAAAATGATACAGGGGCAGACGTCCCTCCTCATACTGCTGGACAATGGTGAAGGTAGGGCTGTTTACCGGCTCCCGGATACCCAGACCTGCGGCAAAGCCCTGGGCAAACAGGGTCTTGCCCACCCCCAGGTCCCCGTCCAGACAGTAGATCTGGCCCGGGCCTGCCTGGCTGCCCAGCACTCTGCCCATCTCCCAGGTATCCTCCGGGCAGAAGCTTTCCTTTATCAGGACTGCCTCCGGGCAGAGACCTTCCGTCTCTCCGGCCCCCTTCCGGCAGAGATGCCGGGTTTTGTCGGCCTTCTTCGCTTCTACCATGGCCTCCTCCTGTACCGCTCCCCGGGCAGGCACTGCTGTGCCATCTGGTCCAGGGCCTCCGCCTGGTCCCCCTGGACCCGTCCCGGAATCAGATAGGCGTGAATCCGGTCCATGTAAAGGACCGTCATGTCCCGGAGCCGGTCCAGACGGGCAATCTTGTCCCACTCAAAGGAAAGCTCCTGCTCTCCCTGGCGCACGGTCACCTGCTCCCTGTTAAAGGTCAGGCAGATGGTCTGGGCCATGGCCGGAAGCTTTGCCTGTCTGCGTGCCTTCCAGTACAGAAGCACCGGCTGCCACACGGTAAACAAGAGGGCGCAGACCACCAGCAGCAGCCGCTGGCCCATGGACAGGGTGGTCCAGCGGGCCGCCAGCAGAAACAGCGCCGTTACCGTAAAGATCAGATTCACCATGCCCTTCATGCCGGAATTGGCGTGGTGCATGGAAAACTTCCACAAATCCCCGGCAGTCAGGTTCATCTCAAATTTCAGCTCTTTTTCCATTTCCATAATCCTTTCCGCATCACACTTTCATGGTCAGGGAAATCCGCTTTTTGCCCAGGTCCACGTTTAAGACCTTGACCTCCACAATATCTCCCACACTGACCACTTCCATGGGATGCTTAATGTACCGGTCTGTCATCTGGGAAATGTGAACCAGCCCGTCCTGGTGGACTCCGATATCCACAAACGCACCGAAATCAATGACATTTCTCACAGTCCCTTTGAGAATCATGCCGGGAGTCAGGTCCTTCATCTCCAGCACATCCGTGCGCAGAATGGGCCTGGGCATCTCTTCCCTGGGGTCCCGTCCCGGCTTTTCCAGCTCCTTGACAATGTCCCGCAGGGTCATCTCCCCCACTTCCAGCTCCGCAGCCAGCTTCTTATAGTCGGTAACCTTCTTTCCCAGGCCTGCCACGCCGCCTTTGGACAGACTGTCCAGGGGGCAGCCCAGCCGCTCCAGAAGGGCGGTAGCCGCCTTGTAGCTTTCCGGGTGCACGGACGTGCCGTCCAGGGGATTCTTCCCGCCGGTGATCCGCATGAATCCGGCGCACTGCTCAAAGGCCTTGGGGCCCAGCTTGGCCACCTTCAAAAGCTCCTTCCGGTCGGCAAATGCCCCGTTTTCTTCCCTATAGGCCACAATATTCCTGGCCACGGTCTTTGTGATGCCGGACACATATTCCAGCAGGGAAGCAGAGGCCGTGTTCAAATCCACCCCTACCTTGTTGACACAGTCCTCCACCACGCCCTGCAATGCCTCGCTTAAGTTCTTCTGGTTCATGTCATGCTGGTACTGGCCCACGCCGATGGACTTGGGATCAATCTTCACCAGCTCTGCCAGCGGGTCCTGGAGACGTCTTGCAATGGAGGCAGCGCTGCGCTGTCCCACGTCAAACTGGGGAAATTCTTCCGTAGCCAGCTTGCTGGCCGAGTACACGGAGGCACCGGCTTCATTGACAATCACGTACTGGACCTGGTCCGGGATCTCTTTCAGCAGGTCCACAATGATCTGCTCCGACTCCCGGGAGGCGGTACCGTTTCCCACGGAAATCAGGGAAATATGGTACTTGCGGATCAGTTTTTTCAGAACCGTCTTTGCTTCCTCCACCTTGTTCTGGGGAGCGGTAGGGTAGATCACCGTGGTATCCAGCACCTTGCCGGTGTCATCCACCACAGCCAGCTTGCAGCCGGTGCGGAAGGCCGGGTCCCAGCCCAGGACCACACGGCCTGCAATGGGGGGCTGCATCAGAAGCTGCTCTAAGTTCTTGCCGAACACCTTGATGGCGCCTGCCTCCGCCTTCTCGGTCAGGTCATTGCGGATCTCCCGCTCTATGGCCGGGGCAATCAGGCGCTCATAGCTGTCTGCCACCACCTCCCGCAGCAAAGGCGTAGTGTAAGGGTTGTCCTTCTGGATCACCTGCTTCTCCAGGTAGCTGAGAACCGTCTCCTCCGGGGCGGCCAGCTTCACTGTAAGAAGCTTTTCCTTCTCCCCCCGGTTCAGGGCCAGAACCCGGTGTCCGGCACACCGTTTCACGGTCTCTTCATAGTGATAGTACATCTCGTACACGGATTCCTGCTTCTCGTCCCTGGCTGCGGAGCAGACACTGCCCTGGTCCATGGTAGTGCGCCGGATGTAGGTACGGTAGTCTGCACGGTCGGAAATGCGCTCGGCCAGAATATCCTTTGCCCCGTTTACCGCGTCCTGGGCCGTAAGGACTTCTTTTTCCTGGGAAATATAGGCCTCTGCCAGCTTCTCCACCGGTTCCTTCACCATCTGGAGGCTGATGAGATCCGCCAGAGGCTCCAGCCCCCGTTCCTTTGCGATCATGGCCCGGGTCCTGCGCTTCGGCCTGTAGGGGCGGTACAGGTCATCCACAGCCACCATGGTGGCGGCTGCCCGGATCTGGGCCTCCAGCTCCGGGGTCAGCTTCTCCTGCTCCCGGATGGAACCCAGCACCTGTTCCTTCTTCTCCTCCAGATTGCGCAGGTACCGGAGCCGCTCGTCCAGATTGCGCAGCACCTGGTCGTCCAGGGCTCCCGTGGCCTCCTTCCGGTAACGGGCAATGAACGGGATGGTGTTGCCCTCGTCAATAAGGGCAACGGCTGCCTCCGCCTGCTTATATCCGATTTGCAGCTCCTGCTGCAATACTTTGATAATATCCATGGAATGTTCCTTTCTGGTTTTCTTTGGGAAATCGTCCGTTTAATGATTATAATTCATATTGGCAGGTTATGCAAGTGTATCAAATCACAGAAAAGTGCTTGAGTGGTTCCGGCTTTCGTGATAGAATAGTTGTCTGTAGGTACTGTGCCCTGCCAGGAAAGGCAGGCCAGGGCCAAAGAATGTTTGAGTATGTACGTTTACACCGGAGGATTTTACATGGAACCTTCTCGTCCCAGCCAGTCAGACAGTCTGTATACGATGCTTGCCATCTCCAGTATGGCACTTGGGCTGATTGCCATTATTTCCTGCTTTTCCCCGCCGGTCCAGTTAGGCTTCGGAGCCACGGCCCTGATCCTGGCTTACGCTTCCAGGCTGAACCGGCCACTGACCATACCGGCGGTAATCGGGGCGGTGCTGGGGATTCTCTCCATCATCGTCAGCGTCATCATGTGTGCCACGGTTCTGTACGGCATCCGCATGATGGATGATCCGGCCAACGCGGCATTTATGCGGGAATTTATGAAAGAATACCAGGATGCCCTGAATTCCCTTTACGCCAGGTAGGAACCGGCAAAGGCTGCTGCCCTTGTGTGACGTGAACCAGAGCACACAAGGACAGCAGCCTTTGTTTTCGTCTAACGGACCTGCTTTTACAGGGGCTGTGTCAGAAGATCCACCCCCAGCACCAACAAGGCCCCGTTTTTCACAATCCAGTTGACCACCACCAGCACCACACCGCCGTAGACCAGGGAAATCTCCTTTCCCGGCCGGACCAGAGGCTTTCCCAGGACACGTCCTGCAAGAACGGACACCAGCTCCAGGGCCAGGGCCCCCACGCCGTACAGAACCAGGGGGTGGTACCGGAAGCTTAATGCCCACTGTCCCTGGAGCAGATATTTCACTGCCCTGGTGCCGCCGCAGCCGGGACAGTAAAGGCCTGTCAGCAGGTGGAACAGGCAGGGCATATGGAAGATCCAGTAAAGGGCACTGCCCCAGTCCGGCATGGTCAAAGCTCCGCCCGGATCATCTGTAAAATGCCTTCCGGATGGCTGTCTTTCCAGGCGGTTTCAAAGGCAACGGCCTTCTCCTTAAAGTCCCCTTCCTTCATTTTCCCGGTCAAAAAGGCGAACTCTCCGGCATCTCCCAGACACACGTACTCTGCCGGGCCAAAGTGTGACTCCACCAGATCCTTCCCCTCAGTGCAGGAACCGGCTGCCCGGACAAAATAACGGAATTCCATGGTATCCATGGCTCCTATGGAAAGCCTGTCCCCGGACCAGCCCAGGGCCACATTCCGGTCCCTGTTCTGGACGGCTTCGATAATATCCGCTACCACGGCACTGGCCGTAGGCAGCTTGCCGGCGCCGCTTCCGTAGAACATGGAGGTCCCCAGCATATTTCCTTTGACCAGGATGCCGTTATACACATCACTGACCGAGTAGAGAGGATGGTCTTTGCCGATCATTACCGGCACCACGCAGGCATGGACCTGGTCTCCTTCCATCCGGCTGGTTCCAAACAGCTTTACCGAAGCCCCCAGCCTGTCCGCATAGCGAAAATCCATGTCCGTGATCCGGGTGATCCCCTCGGTGTGGATTTCCTGGTAATCCACCTCCCTGCCCGTGGCCATGGCCGTGAGGATAGCAATCTTGCGGCAGGTATCGTGGCCCTCCACATCGGCCTCCGGATTCTGCTCCGCGTAGCCCAGGGCCTGGGCCTCCTTTAATGCGCTTTCAAAGGAAGCGCCTTCTTTGTCCATCTTTGTGAGAATATAGTTGGTGGTGCCGTTTAAAATGCCGGTGATCTCCTGGAGCTTCTCCCCGGCCAGACACCGGTATAGGGGGCGGATAATGGGAATCCCGCCGCCTACGCTGGCTTCAAAGAAGAAATTCACCTGCTTCTGTCTGGCCAGCTCCAGCAGCTCGGTGCCGTAGGCCGCCACCAGGGCCTTGTTGGAGGTGACCACATGCTTCCCTGCCAGAAGGCAGGCCTTTACAAAGGGATAGGAGGGGTTCAGTCCGCCCATGGCCTCCACCACCACCTGCACATCCGGGTCGTTCTCTATGATCCCGAAATCATGAACCACCCTGTCTGCCACCGGACTGTCGGGGAAATCCCGCAAATCCAGCACGTATTTCAGTTCAACCGGCTGTCCGGACGCCTGCCGGATCTGCTGGCTGTTCTGCTCCAGAATCTCCGCCACCCCGGAACCTATGGTACCATACCCCATGATCGCAACATTCATCATCATCTTTTCCTCTCTGTCTTTGTATGCCGGAGCCCCAGGCCGGTCAGGACCAGTGTCCCGGAATTCCTTTATTTGTTCCTGTCCGCAGTGAACAGCAACGCTTCCTCACTCCCGCGCCAGAATCTTCACATAGTGGATGCCCTTCTGCTCCTCAATCTCCTCCACCATCCCGGAAATATTGCCGGTATTGGCCTTGACCTCCACAGACAAAGTCAGGGTGGCCACCCCGTTGACCGGGATACTCTGGTGGATGGTCAGAATATTGGCTTTATACATCGCCACAACATGAAGCAGATCGGAAAGAAGCCCCTGCTCATCATCCATCTGGACCACAAAGGTAATGGTTTTCCCTTTGGTATTGTCGTAGAAGGGGAAAATATCGTCCTTATATTTGTAAAAGGAGCTTCTGCTGATTCCCACCCGTTCGGTAGCTTCCTGGACCGTCATGGCCCGCTCGGACTCCAGCAGACGCTTGGCCTCCACCACGTTCAGCAGGACTTCGGGAACTGCCTTCTGCTTCAACACAAAGTATTTGCTTTTGTCTCCTGGCATAGTCATTCTCCTATCGCATGAAATGTTCGTCTTGTATGTACATTTGTGCTCATGAGGAAGATATTAGCACAAAAAGAAGCAGGATGCAAGCACTTTGTGTGATGAATCCTGCTTCTGGGAAATCTTCATTGTAACAGTTCACAGGGGGGGGTAGCCGCGAAAGCGGCCACACATTTTTTTGCGGCTGTCTGCCAGGCATATGTTACTGGTCTCTGGAAAGCATCAGCGACATCCCCTTCATCTCCAGCCGCAGATAATCTCCATCCAGCTCGTATCTGATATTCATCCCTACGGGAATGTCCCCGCCTGACAGATAGAGTGTAGTATCATCCACAATTTCATACTCAATCCATCCGCCGCCCAGGACGACTCCGTCCTGGCCCAGCATCATGTGGCCCTGGTCTGTGAAGGTGACCTCTCCTCGGTCACATTTCCATACGCCCACAAGGGATGCCTCCTGGGAAAGCGCCGGGGATGCTGTGTCCGCCCGCCCGCCGCCTGTCTTACCCAGTCTCATTCCCACCAGCAGAACCAGTACAAAAAGGAAAATGAGACTGCCTGCCACCATAGGATTGTGGATCTTGATCCCTTCCGGGAAGAGCCCTCCCTTATGCTGGCCTTTTTCTCCGGTTCCTGCGCCGCATTTGGGGCAGAACCGGGAATCCTCCGGGAGCTGCGTCCCGCACTTTTTACAATACATGGTTTCTGGCTCCTATTAATATGTATGGATAACTACTCCATTGGGAATTCTATCCTGAAAATCCTTTGCCTGTTTCTTTGTCATTGTTATTTCTTCTAAGCCTGAATTACGAAATGCATCAGACTCTATACTTGTAACACTCTTTGGCAAATCGATACTGGTTAAACTGCTGCATCCAGCAAATGCAGACTCCCCTATGCTCGTCAAACCTTCCGGCAGATTCACGTTGCTTAAACTGCTGCATCCCTCAAATGCCCCACCCCCTATGCTCGTCAAGCCTTCCGGCAGACTCACGCTGCTTAAACTGCTGCATCCCTTAAATGCCCCATCCCCTATGCTCGTCAAGCCTTCCGGCAGACTCACACTGCTTAAACTGCTGCATACATAAAATGCCCCATCCCCTATGCTCGTCAAGCCTTCCGGCAGACTCACGCTGCTTAAACTGCTGCATCC
>CAJTOV010000113.1:11688-12069 GCA_910577765.1 uncultured Lachnospiraceae bacterium | reverse complement strand
GGACCGATCATCAGAATATTGGATTTCTCGATCCGTACATCTTCCTCTTCCGGATGCTGTATGTTCTCCTGGGAAGGCACCTTTGCCTTCTCCTCCAGCCTGCGCTTCGCCTCCGCATAGACCCGTTTGTAGTGATTGTAGACCGCCACGGAAATCGCCTTCTTGGCGTGCTCCTGGCCCACCACATAGGCGTCAAGCCTGCGCTTGGTCATGTGGGGAACCGGAATATCCTTCAGCTGAAAGTCCGGCTCTGTCCTTGGCCTCCTTTTCCTCAGCTTCTTCTGCCCTGGTACCGGCTGCCAGTTCTCCGTGCCGGGGCCTCCCGGAATTACTCCCATATAGGGCATCCCCGGAATCTTGGACAGATACATCTGTGACAGG
>CAJTOV010000113.1:0-11661 GCA_910577765.1 uncultured Lachnospiraceae bacterium | reverse complement strand
CCCCCCTGCCGCAAAAGAATCAAAGGCCCGCTGCAGACAGGCACTGCACAGATTCACGCCTCCCGGCATGGTGACCATGTTGCCTGCCTTGCTTTCCGTTCTGTGGCACATAAAGCATATTTTCTCGTACTCCTGGCCATTCCGGCTGCCGCCGCTTCCCTGGCTGCTTCCACCCCCCTGACTGTTCCCGCTGCCGCCGTTCTGGCTGGTTCCGCCCCCCTGACCATCCTGGCTGCCGCCTCCCTGGCCCTCCTGGCCGTCTGTTTCCTGATCCCTGTAATTTTTCTCGTCCACCTGTAGCCTGCTTTCTTCCATACCTAAAAAGGCAATAAGCCAAAGCCAGGAAAAACCTGGCTTTGGCAACTTTCAGTAACCGTTCATCCATTACCGCCTTGCGGAAATTCCGGTGCAAATTAGCTGGTCCCGGCCTCGGGCCTGACACCCAGGGTGATCTCCACGGTCCGCTCCACATACGCCCCGTTCTCCAGGGACTGTACAGTCAGGTTGATGGTATCGCCTCCCTGATAATAGGTGAGCATTTCCTTGAGATCTGCCATGGACCGCACGGTCTGGCCGTCAAACTTGGTGATAATGTCCTTCTCCCTGAGATCGGATTTGGCAGCTGCACCGTCCTCGGTAATCTTATATACATAGATGCCTCTGGGCATATCATACATGGCAGATGCGGTTTCGTCAATATTCTGTCCCTGGATTCCCAGATATCCCTGTTTGGTCTCTTCCACCAGCACACGGGTCTTCTTGTTCATCAGCTCGTTGATGATATCCTTGACCTTGGTCACAGGAATGGCATAGCCCATACCCTCCACCTCGGTAGAGGAATACTTGGCGGCATTGATACCGATCACCTCGCCATCCATGTTCAGAAGGGCGCCGCCGCTGTTGCCCGGGTTAATGGCCGCATCGGTCTGGAGCAGATTACGGCTCACGTCATTTTCCGCCTTGACCTCCCGGTCCAGGGCACTGACATAGCCCACAGTCACAGACTGTCCGTAGCCCAGGGCATTGCCGATGGCGATGACCCCCTGGCCCACTTCCAGGGCGTCGGAATCTCCCAGAACCGCAACCTTGATCTGGCTCATGGTGTCGGAAGGAATATCTTTGATGGGCACGGCAATCACCGCCAGGTCCGATTCGGAGTCGGTTCCCTTGATTCCCGCATTGACGGAGCCGCTGTTGATAAAGGTCACCGTCAGCTCCTTGGACCCTTCCACCACATGGTTGTTGGTGACGATCAGAAGCTCCTCGTCATTCTGTCCCACGATGATTCCGGAACCGCTGCTGGGCACCTCCCACCGCTGGGTAGGGCCAAACCACATCTGCTGCTCCACCACCATGGTGTTGTTGATGGCCACCACCGACGGCATGGCCTTTTTGACAATGGCGGAGACATCCATCTGGACCGCAGGCACCACGCTGGCTGCCGAATTCTGGCCCTGACTGTCTGCACCGGCGGTTCCCACCGTCACCTCAACCGGTGCTTTGGTCTCCGCCTCCGGTGCAATCCGCCCCATCATATACTTTCCTGCCGCATTGACACCGAACATGGTGCCTCCTGCCACGGTTCCGAAGAGAACCGCCGCAGCGGTGACTCCGGCAATCCGTCCTGCCAGACCGCCCTTTCTCCGGGGCCGTTCCGGGGGGATGTGGGATGTGTTCACCCGGCTGTCGTAACAAGTCTCCCGAAACTGCTGCTCCCTCTGTGTCTGTCCCACCGGTTCCTCTCTATATTCAGAAGAGACGGAATCATGGTACTGGTTTACTTCAAACCCATGTTCATCATTGTACATAATTATAATCCCCTTCCTTATCTTCATGTTATACGAAGAATATAACAACTGTTTGTGACGAAATTGTGATGGAATTATAATCTATTTGTGAAATCAGTGGCCTGGACCTGCCACCGGGCCGGTGCTGCCTCCCGGGGTTCCCGGAGTGCTGCCGCCGGATGCTCCCGGAAGCTGGCCCCCCTGCCCAGGTCCTCCCCCCGGAGTACTGCTGCCGCCGGTGGGGCCGGTGCCTCCCGGAGTGCTGCTTCCCGTGGGGCTGGTGCCCCCCGGAGTGCTGCTTCCCGTTGGGCTGGTACCCCCCGGAGTGCTGCCCCCCGGAGCTGTGCCGCCTCCCGGACCGGTGCCGCCTGGGGTGCTGCCGCCGGCAGGTGTGGTACTGCCCGGTACGCTGCTTCCGCCGGTGGGACCGGTACTTCCCGGAGTATTCTGCCCGCCGGAGGGATTCCCACCTCCCGGCCTGGTGGTTCCCGGAGTATTGTCCGGGTCAGTCTCCGTGGCGGCGCCTGGACGGTCATAGATTCCCGGATAGGTTCCTCCCCCCGGGTAGGTCTGCCCGCCTGGCTCCGTGGGACGTTCCCAGCCTCCCGGGCTGGTGGGAGTCGTGCCGGTTCCGTGGCTGTTGCCCGGCTGGCCTTCCTCGTCCTCCTCCACCGGATTGCCGTCCTCGTCGGTCTCCTGGACACTGACTCCCGGTCTCAGTCCAATGGGCCGGCCATAACGGTCCGTCTCCGGCTCTTCCTCCTGGTTCTCATCAGGATCTTCATCGTCCGGGTCCGGATCAAGGAAATTGCCGTCCTCATCGGTTTCCCGGCTGGCCCGGCTGGTCTCACCGGTATCCTTTTTCGTGGTCTCCCGCTCCTCGTCATCATCATGGTCCTTGGGGGCAGGGGTGGGCTTGGGCTTCTGGATCACACCGCCGTCTGTAGGCACTTTGTCCACATACTTTCCTTCCTTATACATACCGGAGTCGGCGGAAATCTTGGCACTGAGTTTTTTCACCATATCCGTGGGCACATAGTCCGCATCCCCGAACAGGAACTCATGAAGCTTTACCACATTGCTTTCCAGTGTCTGGGGCACCACCACTGCCCCTTTCTTGCCCATCTTGGCATCGCCCCGGGCCTGGGGGAAGCCGGTGGTGTCCCCGATATGGTACTTGTCGACCATAGGCAGGGCCGTAAAAATATCATCCACATTGATGCTGGTGGCTACCTGGGGGAATACGGTCCCCAGCACCCGGTTTAAGGTGTTGAAATCCGCGTGCCTGGCCTTCTCAAAGGCCTGCTGGATCACCTTCCGCTGCCGCTCGGTCCGGGCATAGTCCGTATCCATAAGACGCAGACGCCCGTAAGCCACGGCCTGGACCCCGTCCAGATGGTTCATTCCTGCGGATTTTAACTGGTAGGAACCGATGCCTGTGGCCTTCACCGTCTCGGTAATAAACGAGTTGATGTAATAAAATTCCGCCTGGCTCAGTTCAATGTCCACCCCTCCCAGAATATTGATGGCATCGGCCACCGCCTTCCAGTTAAAGGTCATGTAATCGGAAATATTCAGGTCCAGGTTCCGGTTCAGGGCAGCTACTGCCTGCTCAGGGCCTCCCAGGAAATAGGCCTGGTTAATCTTGTTGTAGGACCCTTCCTCACTGATATTTAAGTAAGTATCCCGGAACACGGACACCAGCCTGATCTCCCCGGTATCCAGGTTGATGTTGCAGATAATGTTCACGTCCGCGTTGGTTCCCTTGGACACCGCGCTGCCCCTGGAATCCACGCCGAAGATGGCAATGGTCCAGTAGCCCTTCATCTTCTCCACGGTTTCAAAGGAAATGTCCTTGTTTTCCACGTTCTTGATGTCATAATCCGGTCTCTGGAGCTGGTTCCACTGCCGCAGGAAATAGGCATAACCGAAAATGCAGGCCAGGGCAATGCACTCTGCCAGAATCATGGCAATGATCCTGCGGCGCTTTCTGCGCTTGGCAATAAGCCGCTCCTGGCGCAGGCTCAGGCCGATTCTGCCGGAACCGCTGCCACCTCCGGCACCGCCGCCGGTTCCCCCGGGGCCCCCTGTGCCTCCGCCGCCAGTCCTTCTGCTTCCGGCTGCGCTGACCGTCCTCCGGCTGACGTTTCCTCCGGCTGTGCTTCCGGCTCCGCCGGCACCCCTTCCGCCGGCTGTGCCTGCTGCTCCTCCGGCAGCTCTTCCTGCCGCTCCCCCGGCAGCCCTTCCCCCGGCTCCCGTTCTGCCCGCTCCGCCGGCAGCCCTCCGGCTGCCGCTTCCTCCTGTTCCGGCTCCTGCATTGCCGAACATGCCCCGCTCCGGCGCCCATTGGTCCCCTTCTTCCCGCCGGACTGCCCGGACGGGCCGGTTAGCGGAGGGTCTGACCGGATGGATGGAGGAATCACCCATGACCTTTAAGCCATCATCCCCCCTGTCCATACGGCCTGCCGGACTTCTCCTGCTTCTGGACGCCCTGGAGCGTCCCAACTCTTCCTCATAATCGTGACCCATGTGTCTACCTCGTCTTTACACATACCGCTACGGCCCGGCTCCTGCACCGGCCCGGGAATGGCCGGTAACTGCGGCCTTCCCCGGGTCCCGGCACCTGCGGATTTTCCGGGCTAATATGCATTTTTATTAATAAACCCTTTGAAAAATGTGAGAAACAGGATTTTAAAATCCAGTCCCAGGGTCCAGTTCTCAATGTAATACAAATCGTGTTCAATCCGTTTGGTAATGGAAGTGTCCCCCCGGTAGCCGTTGACCTGGGCCCAGCCGGTCATGCCGGGACGGACCTGGTGCTTGATCATATAGCGGGGAATCTCCTCCTTGAACCGTTCCACAAACAGGGGCCGCTCAGGCCTTGGCCCTACCAGACTCATGTCACCTACCAGCACATTAAAAAGCTGGGGCATCTCGTCGATGCTGGTCCTGCGGATAATCTTCCCCACCGGCGTCACCCGGGGGTCCCGGGGGGTGGTCCACTGGACCTTCTCCTTGTCCGGGGCCTGGACTTCCATGGAACGGAACTTATACATCTTAAACGGCCGGTTGTGAAGCCCTACCCGCTCCTGGCTGAAAATCAGCGGTCCCGGTGAGGTGGCCTTGATCACCAGGGCGGCCGCCAGCATCACCGGCGAAAACAGCGCCAGGGCCACCAGGGCGCCGAAAATATCCAGTACCCGCTTCATGGTGGCATTCAGCAGATCATTTAAGGGGACATGGCGGATATTGATTACCGGAAGCCCCTGTAAGTCCTCTGTATATGGTCTTGTAGGTATAAAATTATTATAGTCCGGAATAAACTTTGTATGCACGCCGGACTTCTCGCAGGCGGCCACAATGGCTTCCAGGCCGCTGTATTCCCGGATGCTTAAGGTAATGGCGATCTCGTCCAGCACGTTTAAGGACAGAATCTCTTCCAGGTCCGAGGTTTTGCCGATGACCCGGATGCCCTTATAATCCTCGGCCCAGGGCTTGTGGTCGTCCAGAATCCCCCGGATCTGGTAGCCCCATTCCGGGTTGGCCCTGACCCGGTCAATGTAGCTTTCCGCCGCGCGGCTGTAGCCGATCAGCAGCACATGCTTCTGGTTGTAACCCTTGGACCGCATGGACCGGAGTGCCATACGGATAATGTTGCGCTCCAGGGTCTCCAGGACAATATTGGTCACAAAAAAGCTGCCTACCACACGGGATGAAAAATGCCGCAGATAGGGGTCCTTCCGCATCAGGTAAAGAAACAGACCAAACAGAAGCAGGCCGATCAGGTTGGCCTTGCAGATATTGGCCAGCTCCTGCCTGCGTCCCTGCACCCGCTTGGGGGTGAACAGATGGAAACAGGTATACAGCAAAAGATACACCGGGATGATCACTGCCAGTGCACCCAGATAAATCTGCGGCGGAAGCGCTTCCCTGCCCGAAAGGAACCAGTGGCTTCCGATAAACACAAACCAGCTCAGAGTATAGGCCGCCGCGATCACCAGTGCATCAATGACCACGTGAAGCCGGTTGAGCCGCTTCTGGTTATCTTTAATCATAGTGTTTCACCTGGAACCGTCCGAAGGGACCCGAACGGTTATTTTACCTTGCTTTTTGGCGGCTGCCTGTCAGAGGCAGCCGCGGATTTCAGACAAGTCTTTGCAGGGTGCCGGGTGCCGGAAGGACCGGCAGAAGGCACGGAAAGGGGCCGGGGATAGGGTTCCCCAGTCCGATGGTAACGATTATACACGAAAATATTTCAATGTACTATAAATTTTTTCTTAAATATTGTGTCAGAAATGGGAATCGTTACTTCTCACTGGTACCCAGCGAACAGTAACTGGAATCGTATTTTTTAATCTGCCGTCTGGTGAATTCGTATATATACAGGGCGGCTCCGTAGATCAGTTCCCATTCAATGGCCAAATAATTGACCAGGTTCTCCGGCTTGTAGGGTACCTTTTTTGTCCTGCGGGCAGTGGTGATGCCTTCCCAGAGGCCGGCCAGGTAATCCCGGGCAAAGCCGATTTTGCGGAAGTAAAGGTATTTTCCTGCCATGCCCAGAAGGATGGGAAGGCTGTTGGCTGCAAGCTGGGGGAAGGGCATGTTTTTATAGTTTAAGTAGATGCTGTTGCGGGCGGCCAGGCGGACCTTGAAAGAGTTGTAGCGGGAGCCGCTGGTGCCGCTTCCTACATGACGGACTACGGCCTGGGGGCAGTAGCGGTTGTAGTAGCCTGCGATCTTGGCCCGGTAGCCTACGTCTATGTCCTCCAGGTAGGCAAAATGCATCTCGTCAAAAAGGCCGATTTCCTGGAAAAGGGCCCGGCGGTAAATGGCTGCCCCGGCGCAGGCGGAGAAGATATGGCAGGGGCGGCTGTAGCGGCCGGCTTCCTGGCCTACCCCCCGCTGGTAAGCCCATCCCATAAGGCTGTACATGTCTCCGGCGTCATCCATCAGGGCCGGGTTGTGAAGCTGGATCATCTTGGGGCTTACGGAAAAGATCCGTGGGGAACGTTCCATGGCCCCCAGAAGTTCCTTTACATAGTCCGGCTCCGCCTCCGTGTCATTATTCAGCAGGATCACATAGGGGGTATCCGCCCTGCGGATGCCTGCATTGACGGCGCCGGAAAAGCCTGTGTTCTCCGGCAGAAGGATGGCCGGTACCTGGTGCTCCTTAAGCCACTGCCGGCTTTGGTCGGTGGAGCCGTTGTCCACCACCAGAATCTGGAAATCCTGGCAGGTCTGGCGCTTTAGGGCGGCCAGGCAGGGCCCTAAGAAGCGGACACCGTTGTAATTGGGGATGATGATGGTTATTTTTTTCATATTGGAATCACCTTATATCTCCAGTTTGTAGGGTTCCCCGATCTTCTCTTTCAGCAAATCCCGCAGTGCGAAATTGGACTTGCGCAGGGTCAGGTTGGGGTTGTAGTAGGGGTCGCCCTGTTTCAGAATATCCGGCCAGCGGCGGGCGAAGATGCCGATCTCCCGGTTGAACCGGGCCACCTTCTCCGGGGTATCCTCCAGCCCCCGTGACTTGGACTCGTAATGGTACATGGTGGCATAGGGCGCGTATACCACCAGTTTTCCCAGGGAACGGACCTTCATACAGTAGTCGATATCATTGAAGGCCACTGCCAGCTCCTGGGTGAAGCCGCCGCACTGGGCGAACACCGACGCCCTGGTCATCATGCAGGCAGCAGTGACGGCGCTGTAATCCTGGGCGCACATGGCCCGGTGGAAGTAGCTGTTCTCCGCCTCATGAAGGCCGATGAAGGTGTGTCCGGCAATGCCGCCGAAGCCTACCACCACTCCGGCGTGCTGGATGGTGTCATCCTGGTACAGAAGCCTGGCCCCCACCGCCCCCACGTCGGGACGCTGGCAGAACCCCAGCATTTCTTCAAACAGACCTTTGGCAATGATCTCCGTATCGTTGTTTAAAAACAGCAGGTATTCCCCTTTGGCGTACCCGGCGCCGAAATTGTTGATGGCCGAGTAGTTGAACTCCCGCTCCCAGGTCACCACCCGGATCCGGGGGAATTCCTTCTGAATCCGTTTATAATAGGCAAATGTCTCCGGCTCGGTGCTGTTGTTCTCTATGACCACAAATTCCAGGTTCCGGTAGGTGGCCCGTTCCAGAATGGACCGGATGCACAGGTCCAGGTCCTTCACATGGTCCTTGTTGGGAATGATCACCGACACCAGGGGATCTGCCGGCTCCAGCCGGAAGACCGTGTGGTAAATGCCGTAGTCCACGCCTTTTTCCACCTTCTCAGCCGGAATCCCGCACCGCTCATAGTGGGCCATAATGGCCCTGGCCCCGGCCTCAAAGGCGTAGAGCTTGCTTTCCGGGTTGCTGGCAGTGGAGTCCTGGTGGCAACGCCAGTGGTACAGCACCCTGGGAATATGGTAAATACCGGCGGCCTGCTCCGTACAGCGGAAAATAAAATCATAGTCCTGGGCACCGTCAAAGGTGTGGCGGAATCCGCCCACCTTGTCCAGAAGCTGCCGTTTCACCACAAACAGGTGGCAGATATAGTTGACGCTGGTCAGCAGATCCGGGTTGAAATCCGGCTTAAAATGGGGATCAAACAGGGCCCCTCCGTCCATGTCCAGCTTGTCCTCGTCCGAGTAGAACACGTCGCACTCCGGGTGGGCCTGGATGGCGGCGGCTATCTCATACAGGGCATGCTCCGGCAGGGTATCGTCGTGGTCCGCCAGGATGATATAATCTCCCGATGCCATTTCCAAAGCCGCGTTGGTGTTGCCGGAAATGCCTAAATTGTCCCCCAGATTCTTCCACCGGAACCGGGTGTCCCGGTCCGCGTACTGCTTCATGACCTTTTCCACGGTCCGGCCTTCCCCTTTGGGGCTTCCGTTGGCCACACACACTTCCCAGTGGCTGTAGGTCTGGGCCAGAATGGAGTCCAGCATCTCCCTGAGATACCGCTCCGGAGTCTTATAAGCCGGAATCACCACGGACAGCAGGGGCGCGCCGGGAAATGCGGTCTTTTTCTGGGCCTCCAGCTCCTGGGGGGAGGGCTTTGTCAGGTTGTACCACTCCCCGTAGTCATAGTCATTGTCCAGGCCCTGGAGCTTGTGGCGGGACTTTAAAACCAGGGCTTTCAGCCCGTGCTTTCTGCCGAATTCCCAGGCCACCCGGACCGTCTCCATGTTCATCAGGTCCCGGATCTTCTCCAGCCGCCTGTGGGCCACGCTGGCCCGCTTTCCGATAAGCTTTTCGTTGAATTTGATCCGGGTGACCTTGTTGTCGCAGCGGATCAACAGCCAGTAGTCCTTTCCCCGGTCATAGGGAAACTGGATGTCAAACCCAAAGTCCCGGTCATATACCTTCTTATAATAAATCTGGCTTACATCGTCCCGCCGGGTGGATACATACCGGAATTTCACCGGCTGGCGCTTTGCGTCGATCACCTTAAAGGCAGGCTTTGACTGGGGGGTACGGCCTACTACCCAGCCGTTAAGGGTAATGGAATTCTCCCGAATGCGTACCACGTCGATTTTGTATTTCATATGAGCTGCAGTCCCTTTCTGTAATAATAATGGAGCCGGACCGGATTCCTGCCCCTATCTGCATCAGCCGGATATCGGGCCCTCCGCCTCCCTGCCGGTTCCGGCCTCCCCAAAGTTGATCCGCTCTTCCTCAATCACCAGGGGCCGCCGCATGACCCGCTGGTTGATGGAGAGAATATACTCTCCCACCATGCCGATGAAGAAAATCTGCACAGACCCCAGAAACAGCATACCGATAAGCATAGGGGCCATGCCTGCCGGAAACCGGTCCCACCAGATCAGCTTCATCACCAGGTAGACCAGGGCTACCAGCAGACTGATGCCGCAGCTTAAGCCCCCCAGGAAGGTGGCAAACCGCAGCCCTACCTTGGTGTAGGAGGTGACACTGAGCATGGCGGCGTCGTAGAGCCGGTAGAAGTTGTTGTGGGTCTTGCCTGCACGGCGTTTGGGCTGCTCGTAGGGAATCTCCTTCCGGTGATAGCCCAGCTCTGCCACGATTCCCCTGAGAAAGGGGGTGGGATCATCCAGCTTCCGCAGCACCTCAATGAAATCCCGGTCATAGAGCCCGGAGCCGGTGAAATGCTCAATCTGCTCCACATCCGACAGCTTCTTGATCAGCTTGTAGTAACAGCTGCGCAGCCAGTACATAACCGGATTCTCCCGGCTGCTGGTCTTGATACCGATGACGATCTTGTAGCCCTCCTCCCAGGCAGCCACGTACTTGGGAATCATGTCCACCGGGTCCTGGAAATCCGCCACCATCTCGATGACGCAGTCTCCGGTGACCTGCAGCATCCCATAGTAGGGGGAATTGAACTGGCCGAAATTCCGGGCATTGAAAATGGCCCTGATCCTGGGATTCTCCCGGCACAGCCGCCGCAGAATCGGCCGGGTGTTGTCCCGGGAGTCATTGTCAATAAATACCAGCTCATAATCATACCGGGGCAGATCCCGGGTCAGAGTCTCCACCACGGCCTGGCTGATGGCCTCTACATTTTCCTCCTCGTTGTAGCAGGGGATCAGTACACTGATTTTCTTCATAGTAAACCTCATTCTGCCGCCCTTACAGCGGCGGCGTAAGTAGTAATTGGGGACCGCGCCTTACTGGCCGGCCAGCATCCGCCGGATTCCCGCCTCAAAGGTCACCTGCTCTTCCCAGGTGCTTTCCGTCAGCTCCCTCAGCACCCGGGTCTGCGGACAGATGGAAAGTGGGCCTTCCTTTGCCTGGACAAAGGTGCCGTATTCCAGGCTTCCCCTGCCTCCGCAGAGCCGGTGAATCTCTTCCACAAATTCCCTCAGGGGCCGGGTATCCCGGCTGGCCACATTGACAATATGGCTTTCCCCTTTGTGGCCATCGCTGTAGCGGTACAGCTCTGCCACGGCCCTGGAAGCGTCCCGGATGTCCATAAAGTTCCACCGGTGGCGGCAGGCGCTTAAAGACACGGTCTGACCCAGAGGCAGCTCCCGGACCAGGGTGGAGATCACGGACCAGGGATGGTCCCCTGTGCCGTAGACGCTGAAATACCGCAGGTGATAATAGGTCATACCCCAGGCCTGGCACAATGGTCCGGCCTGGCGGTAGAATTCCAGCTTGGCCTTTCCGTAGGCATTGACCGGATGGCATTCCATGGATTCGGCCATAACACCGTCTTCCGTGATGCCGTATTCCACCCGTGACCCGGCGTCCATGAATATCTGGCAGCCCAGGTCATGGGCCGCGTTCAGGCAGGCCAGGGAGGAATCAATATTCTCCTGCTGTACTGCCGGGGAGTCAATCTCCTGCCGGTTCACGCCGCCCCAGGCAAAGTGGAGAAATGCATCCCCATGTCCCACATCCTTTAAGGCCTCCCGGGCCTGGGCCATGGAGGCCGGGACTATGTGGAAGGCCGGGTGCTCCGGCAGAAGGGACTTCTGCCGGGATTCCGGCCGGACCAGGGCGTAGATCTGTGCCCCCTCTTCCAGAAGCAGGGCGGCTGTATTTCTTCCGATAAAACCGGTGGCACCGGTGATAATGATGCGTTTTCCTTTTAATGGGATCATAAGGGAACCTTTCTGTTTCTTTAACTTCTGAAAACCGGGTATATTCTAATGGATTATATCACAGATTTTACCAGAATGAATAGGGATAATTTTTAAAGATTGCGAAATGAAGGGAAAAAGGTGTTACTGTTCGCCAGGTACCAGCGAACAGTAACGCATCTTCTTGTCCCCGGAAATCACCAGGGACAGGAAGCATCGGGCGTCCGCCCGATGGGGAAACCTAGTACATCGTTGCACTAATTCCCGAGTAATTAGCACTCGCTATCCGCACCATCTGCACGCCTGCGAAGCTAGCCGTAGGCCCCAC
>CAJTOV010000112.1 GCA_910577765.1 uncultured Lachnospiraceae bacterium | reverse complement strand
ACAGCTCGGACAGCGGAAACAGCAGCTCCGGCGGAAGTGACAGCTCGGACAGCGGAAACAGCAGCTCCGGCGGAAGCAGCAGCTCCGGCGGAAGCGACAGCTCGGACAGCGGAAACAGCAGCTCCGGCGGAAGCGGCAGTTCTGACAGCGGAAACAGCAGTTCCGGCGGAAGCGACAGTTCCGACAGCGAAGACAGCAATTCCGGAAGCGGAAATACAGACAACGGAACCGAGGACTCCGGCAGCGGAGACAGCAGCCTTGACAGTGACGGTGAAAACACCGGAACCGGCGACAGTACTGACGACGGAACCGACAGTACAGACCCCGGAGCCAACGGCGGAACCGGAGACGGAACCGACAATACAGATCCCGGAACCAGCGGTTCCGGAAGCGAAAGTGACAATGAAGCCGATCTTCCCGGCAGCGGCCCGGAAACCGGCAATGGTGACGGCGAAACCGGCAGCAGCCCGGAGGATTCGGCTGACAGCAGCCTGGAAACCGGAACCCCGGGAGACAGTTCCGGCAGCCCGGACAGAGAGCCTGGTGAAACCGGAACCCCGGAAACCCCCGGACAGCCGGACCAGCCAGGGGAAACCGGAAGCCAGGGGGCAGGGATTTTGGAAACAGAAGAAGCAGAAGAGGACCCCCTTGACGCGATTCTGGAGGCCATTAAGGCACTGATCGAGAAATACAGCAAAAACGGCTATGCCGACAGCCAGGAGCTGGAGGAAGATGCCCAAGAGATCATGAGTATGGTGGAAGAGCTGGGGGAGGATTACATCTATACGGATGAACTGACAGATGCCCTGGCAGAGCTGGAAAAAATCATGGACCAGGGGATCAGTACCCTGGAAGAGCCGGAAGGAGAATGTACCTGCGAATATCTGTGTACCTGGTTCTGGGGGAAGTATATCAACGTTGATGAGGACTGCCCTGTATGCAGCCATGCCACAGAGGAACAGCTGGACCCCTACACCTATGACCCCAATCACCCGGAAAATTTTGTGTGTCAGGGGGAGCAGCCGGTGATTCCTGGTAAGGACCCCGAGTGTACCCACAACGCGGTAATATCCGGAGGCAGCATGTGGGAAAGCTGGTTCCCTGGCGGAGGCTCCCCGGACCCCATTCCTGCCAACTGCCGCTATCCGGCCACAGACCAGGAGGCCATTGAATGCATGGAGTGCGGAGCCAAATGGCTCTGGTCCTTTGAGGAAGGCTCCCAGCCGGACCCGGACCACCACTGTTTCGAAAAGAATGAACCCGAGATTACAAAAGAAGCCACTTGTACGGAGGACGGTCTACAGACTCAGACCTGCCTGTTCTGCGGCGACATTGAGACTGTCATCAAAGGCGGCCACAAGCAGCCGGAGGATAAGGACCAGATAATTGTCACGGAACCAGGCTGTCAGGACGGAAAAATCCAGTATACCTGCGAAACCTGCGGGGAAGAGGTTGAAGAGATACTGCCCGGGCACCATACCTTTGAAAAGGGCAAAACCAATGGGGTGTGCAGCCAGTGCGGAGCTGTGTCATATCGGGTCTACACCTACGAGGATGGAGCAACCCCCAGCGGCAGCGGCTATGAAATCCAGCTTTGTGCCCGGGTTATGGCTGAGCCGGACGGAAGCATCCATGGCGTGGACCGGGATGGCCGGCCTCTGGAGGACACCGGTTTTACGGTAATCATCAACGAAGCCCTTATGGGGAAGGTGAAACCCCGTAAGGACGAGAACGGCAACATCATTATGACCCGGGTAGCCGGTTACCGGAATATGGACGATGAGGAAGGCACCATATACGAAATCGGCGCTGAGATTCCTTATGAAGCTGTGCCTGACCTGTTTAAGGGGGCAGGAAGCTGGGGTGAGTATTACTCTGAATATAACTATAAGGCAATCTATCTGGAAGCAGTCCGGGAAGACGTGGCAGACGGGTTTGAGGCTGCCGGGGTGCCCTATGATCCTGCACCTTCTGCCTCCAATCCGGAATTGCGGCAGGAGCTTGCCGGAACCTCGGAAGGCATTACCACGGAGCTTGTATATAATGACAGCCATACCACCTGCACCATTACCTATACGATTCCGGCAGGATATGAGGGGGAGACCATTGTGATCAATGGGTCCCGGGATGTGATGGAGGCCTATGCTTCCATTGAGAACACAAGATTTGGATACAACGGAACCCAGCCAGGGGATACCCTGGGTCCTGTGTTCATCCGGGTGGTAAACCGGTCGGGAAAGACATTTTCCTATGAAGACGGAAGCTTTGTGCTCCAGAGCCCGGACCATGCGGGGGAAACACCCTATCTGGATGAGATCCATACCTTTGACGGGGTTAACCCGCCGGAAGGGTCGGTTCCCTCCCGGGTAAGCAACGGCGCCCTGAAATATCTGTACCAGACCGAAGCGGATTTGGGATATGAAGAATTGCAGGATGAGGTTCTGGGGGAAAAGCTGCGCCAGAAGGGAGCTGCCAGCGGCGCCTACCAGAACGGCGTGGCAGACTTACACCAGTATTATCTGGACTATTACAATCATTTTTACGGCCCCGAATACAATACCACCTGGAGCAATCTGAGCCAGGTTCCCTATAGGCTGCTGGTCCAGAGGGACGAAGGCATTTTCGGAGGCCAGTCCTCCACCGCAGGGCTGAAGGAGACCAACCCGGAGGTGGCAGGTGTAGGCTACAGCTATATGTATACCCGTCTGTTCAGCGCCCTTATGGGGGATCAGGAGAATCTGAAGGATCCTAACGGCAAATACGCCGTAGGCAATCACATGTCCGGCGTGGTATCCTTTGATTCCAGTGCCAGGAAGGCATGGAAGACGCTGGCGCCAGAGGCATCCGGAATCCTGACCGGTATGAGCCTCCATATTAACGGAGAGGCCAACGACTTCTATCAGAACACTGCCTGGGGAATCCAAGTAGGCTTCCGGCTGCACCATACAGCCGAACCGGAGAAGCCGGAGAAACCGGAAGAGCCGGAGAAGCCGGAAGAACCGGAGAAACCGGAAGAACCGGAGAAGCCGGACAAACCGGAAGAGCCGGAGAAACCCCAGGAGCCGGAGACGCCCGGACGTCCGTCCACCCCGTCCGGAGGCGGTGGGGGAGG
The DNA here is from genome assembly GCA_910577765.1 of uncultured Lachnospiraceae bacterium. GTDB lineage: Bacteria > Bacillota > Clostridia > Lachnospirales > Lachnospiraceae > Brotaphodocola. The sequence goes on along the minus strand of CAJTOV010000112.1, from coordinate 8,958 downwards.
AGGTGGCGGCGGTGGCAGCACTACGCCCAACAACCCGCCTCCCGTGAATATTCCGGATGAAAATGTTCCTCTGGCCAATATACCGGATACGGAGGTTCCCCTGGCGGAGATCTTTGACGAGGAGGTCCCCCTGGCCAATCTTCCCAAAACCGGCGACCAGGGCAGATCGCCTCTGTGGGCCATGCTCTGCCTGGTTTCCATGGGAGCCATTACCGTGCTGCTGAACCAGAAGGAACGGGAACAGTAATATAATAAAGAGACTTCTGAACTGTCAGGGGTCTCTTTTTGTATTATGGTTCACAGGGCCTGGTACCCGGCCGGCGCCCGATACTTGCTGGACGAATGGGTGCATCTATGCTATAATCAGGAATATCAGTTGTGAATACGGCAAAAGCACAGGTGATCAGCCGATCACCACGGATTTTCGCAAATCCGGCAAGGAGATAGAACATGAAAGAGAATCTGACATTAAAAGGACAGCTTCGGGGCTACCTGGCCTGGCCCCTGCTTCTGGCCCTGTTCCCTATAGCGGGAAATGTGGCCATGGCCATACTCAGTCCGTCGGCAGCAGCAGTGCTGTGTCCCTTTACCCTGGGCTATATGGCAGCGGCGGGCTGGATCTACTGGTACAGACGCAAACGGGTTCTGGGCGGGCTGGTGGAATTTTCCTCCCAGTATGCCTGGATTCAGAAGCAGCTTCTGGAGGAGATGGTGATTCCCTATGCCCTGGCTGACGAGGACGGACGTATCCTGTGGATGAACCAGGCCTTTCAGGAGGTTATGGACGAGGAGAAGATGACAAGGAAGACCCTTACGGGCATTTTCCCGGATGTGACCAGGGCAGACCTGGCAGTAGATGACGAGACCGCCCACATCCACTCCACCTTCGGTGAATACCGGTTCTGCCTGGATATTCACCCGGTGTACTTAAGCGGCAGCGAATCCGAGGAGAAGGAAGCCGTCATTGGCCGGGAGAAGCTTCTGGCAGTCTATCTGTTTGACGAGACCGAAAGCATCCGCTACCGCCAGCTGGTAACCGAGGAAAAGCTGGTGACAGGGGTCATTTACCTGGACAACTACGACGAGGCCTTAGAGAGTGTGGAGGAGGTGCGCCGCTCCCTGCTGACGGCCCTGATCGACCGGAAGATCAACAAGTTTGTCTCCGGCGTGGAGGGCGTGGTGAAGAAGATGGAGAAGGACAAATACTTCTTCATCGTCAAGCAGAAGCACATGGACCAGATTCTGGAGGAACGGTTCTCCATTCTGGAGGAGGTCAAGAGCGTCAATATCGGCAACGAGATGGCCGTGACCCTAAGCATCGGTATCGGTATGAACGGCGAGACCTACGGACAGAACTATGAGTATGCCCGGACCGCCATTGACATGGCCCTGGGCCGGGGCGGGGACCAGGCAGTGGTCAAGGACGGCAGCCGTATCCAGTACTTTGGGGGCAAGTCCCAGCAGCTGGAAAAGGCCACCCGGGTCAAGGCACGGGTCAAGGCCCATGCCCTGCGGGAGCTGATGGCCACCAAGGACCGGGTGCTGATCATGGGCCATAAGATCGGGGACATTGACTCCCTGGGAGCTTCTGTGGGAATCTACCGGATTGCCACGGCCCTGAACAAGCGGGCCCACCTGGTGATCAACGATGTGACCGCCTCGGTGCAGCCCATGCTCCAGCGGTTCCTGGACAGTCCGGATTATCCTGATGACCTGGTGCTTACAGGGAGCCAGGCGGCAGAGCTGGTGGATGCCAACACCATGCTGGTGGTGGTGGATGTGAACCGGCCCAGCATTACCGAGGCCCCGGAGCTTCTGCGGATGGTAAAGACCATTGTGGTGCTGGATCACCACAGGCAGAGCAGCGAGATCATCAACAATGCGGTGCTTTCCTACGTGGAGCCCTACGCATCCTCTGCCTGCGAGATGGTGGCAGAGGTGGTCCAGTATATTGCCGACGGCATCCGGATCAAGACCGTGGAGGCAGATGCCATGTACGCGGGGCTGGTCATTGACACCCAGAATTTCACCAACCAGTCCGGGGTCCGCACCTTTGAGGCAGCGGCCTACCTGCGCCGGTCCGGGGCAGATGTGACCCGGGTCCGCAAGCTGTTCCGGGACAGCATGGAGGAATACAAGGCCCGGGCGTCGGCCATCCAGTCGGCGGAGGTCTACCGGGAGGCCTTTGCCATAGGCGTCTGCAATGCGGCAGGCCTGCCCAGCCCCACGGTGGTAGGGGCCCAGGCAGCCAACGAGCTGCTGGAGATCCGGGGAATCAAGGCGTCCACGGTGCTGACTCCCTACCACAACACCATTTACATCAGTGCCAGGTCCATTGACGAGGTCAATGTCCAGGTGATGATGGAGAAGCTGGGAGGCGGCGGCCACCGGACCATTGCCGGGGCCCAGCTGGAAGGGGTATCTGTGGAGGAAGCCAGACAGCGGGTGAAAGAAGTGATTAATCTTATGATTGAGAAGGGAGAAGTATCATAATGGAAGTTGTACTGTTAGAGGATGTAAAGACCCTTGGGAAAAAAGGGCAGATTGTCAAGGTCAATGACGGCTATGCCAGAAACTACATTCTGCCCAAGAAGCTGGGCGTGGAGGCTACCCCCAGGAATTTAAACGATCTGAAGCTTCAGAAGGCCAACGCAGAGCGTATTGCCGCCGAACAGCTGGCAGCCGCCAAAGAGCTGGCCGCCCGGATCGGGGAAATGTCCGTAAGCCTGACCATGAAGGCAGGGGAAGGGGGCAGGGCTTTCGGGTCCATTTCCAGCAAGGAGATCGCGGCGGCTGCAGTGGACCAGCTTGGTCTGGAGCTGGACAAGAAGAAACTGGTGCTGCCGGAGCCTATCAAGACCTTTGGCACCCATGAGGTGCCGGTGAAGCTTCATAAAGATGTGACGGCAAAGCTGGCGGTGAAGGTGACGGAGGCGTAGACGGAGACTACAATGGATGAAGCTTTGATGAAACGGGTGCTTCCCCACAGTGTGGAAGCGGAGCAGTCGGTCATAGGCGCCATGCTGATGGACAAGGAGGCGGTGATCGCGGCTTCGGAGATCATCGTGGCGGAGGATTTCTACCAGAAGCAGTACGGAATCATGTTTGAGTCCATGGTGGAACTGTTCAACGAAGGCAGGCCGGTGGACCTGATCACCCTCCAGAACCGGCTCAGAGAGAAGGATGTGCCGCCGGAGGTCAGCAGCCTGGAGTTTGTGGGGGAGCTGATCGCCATGGTGCCCACCTCGGCCAATATCCGGTCCTATGCCAATATTGTCCGGGAAAAGGCCATGCTGCGGAAGCTGATCCGGGCCAATGAGGAGATCGCCAACACCTGCTATGCAGGTACCGAGCCTCTGGAGAAGATTCTGGCCGACACGGAGAAGACCATTTTTGACCTGCTCCAGACCCGCAGCTCCGGGGAGTTTGTGCCCATCCGCCAGGTGGCCCTTAATGTGCTGGAGAAGATCGAGATCGCATCCAGGACCCAGGGGACGGTTACCGGGATTCCCACCGGGTTCATTGACCTGGATTACAAGACCTCGGGCATGCAGCCTTCGGACTTTGTGCTGATTGCGGCCAGGCCCTCCATGGGCAAGACGGCATTTGTCTTAAACCTGGTGGACCATGTGGCCGTGCGCAAGGGTCTTCCCTGCATGATTTTCAGCCTGGAGATGTCCAAGGAGCAGCTGGTGAACCGTATGCTGGCCATGGAGTCCAACGTGGATTCCCAGAAGCTGCGGACCGGAAGCCTGACGGACATGGACTGGGATGCCATTGTGGAAGGCATCGGCGTCATCGGCAATTCCAAGATGATCATCGACGACACCCCGGGCATATCCATCACCGAGCTGCGGTCCAAGTGCCGGAAGATGAAGCTGGAATACGGTCTCAGCATGGTGATCATTGATTACTTACAGCTTATGTCCGGCAGCGGCAAAAGCGGGGACAACCGGCAGCAGGAGATCTCGGAGATTTCCCGTTCCTTAAAGGCCCTGGCCCGGGAAATGAACGCGCCGGTGATTGCGCTGTCCCAGCTAAGCCGTGCCTGCGAGACCCGTCAGGACCACAGGCCCATGCTGTCGGACCTGCGGGAATCCGGCGCCATCGAGCAGGACGCGGATGTGGTTATGTTCCTGTACCGGGACGATTATTACAACAAGGATACGGAGACACCCAACATTGCGGAAGTAATTATTGCAAAGCAGCGTAACGGCCCCATCGGAACGGTGAACCTTTTGTGGCAGCCGGAGTATACCAAATTTGTAAATCTGGCCAGATAAGAACGATGAAACGGGAACTGGAAGGCACAAGGTACGACAGGAGATAAGGGATGGAATTATCGTTAAAAACAGAACAGAAGCAGGTTTTATCCCATAAGATGATCCAGTCAGCGGAGATATTGCAGATGACAGCCGCCGGACTGGAAGAGTATTTAAATGAGCAGGCGCTGGAGAATCCGGTGCTGGAGCTTTCGGAGAAGCGGCCGGAGGAATTCGACCGGAAGGAGCTGGAGAAATACCAGTGGATCTGCGCCCATGACGAGCAGAACCGCTATCTGTACCAGAAGCTGGAGTCTGCGGAGGATGATTTCCGTGAGTGGAACATTGACACCAGCGGACCGGAGACCTTAAAGGAGCATCTGTGGAGCCAGCTTGTAGGCCAGGTGCGCAATCCGAAGCAGGAGGAGGTTCTCCAGTTTCTCCTGGACTGTCTGGATTCCAAGGGGTACTTTAAGGACGGCCTGGACATGGTGGCGGAGCGGTTCGGAATCCTGGAGGACCAGGTGCTGGAGCTTCTGAACATGATCCAGGCCCTGGAGCCCTCCGGAGTAGGCGCCAGGAGTCTGGAGGAATGTCTCTGTATCCAGCTGGAACGCCAGGGCAGGCTGGAGCCTAAGCTGGAGGAGTGTATCCGGGGCCACCTGGAGCAGATTGCCAGGAACCAGCTTCCGCAGATTGCCAAAGAGATGAAGCTTCCTCTGGAGACGGTGAAGGAGTTCGGCAGTGTGATCCGGGAGCTGGAGCCCAGGCCCGGAGCCAGGTTCTCCGATGTACGGCAGATGGTTTATGTGGTGCCGGATGTGGTGGTGGTCAAGTTTCAGGATCATTTTGACATTCTGCTGAATGAATCCTTGTACCCGGATATCACCCTGAACCAGGAATATGTGTCCATGTGTGCCAAACAGGAGGACCAGGAGGTAAAGCAGTACCTGCTGGACAAGATCCACCAGGTAGAGTGGATCAAGCAGTGTGTGGCCCAGCGGAACATTACCTTGTCCCGGGTGGTCCGGGCAGTGCTGGAGCGGCAGGAGGAATTTCTCCACCGGGGCCCCCAGCACTTAAAGCCTTTGCGGATGGCAGACATTGCCCAGGCCCTGGAGATTCACGAGTCCACCGTGAGCCGGGCGGTGCGCCAGAAGTATCTCCAGTGCATCTGGGGGATCTTCCCCTTAAGCTATTTCTTTGCCAGAGCCGCCGCAGGCCAGAAGGGCGAAGGCGGGGACGGCCTGGAAGGGCCGGTAAAGGCCACGGCCTCCGACGTGAAGCGGGAGCTGGCGGGTCTGATCCGCAGTGAGGATAAGCACAAGCCCCACAGTGACCGGGTGCTGGCAGAGCTTCTGGAGGAAAAAGGCTACCCCATCTCCAGACGGACCGTGGCCAAGTACCGGGAGGAACTGGGAATTCCCGGGGCCAGTGGGCGGAAAGAATACTGAAAAACAGCCTCCAGACAAGAGGTCTGCCCGGTGGGCAGTCTTGTCCGGAGGCTGTTTCCGGTATGCAGGCCAAGGCCTGCGGTTCTGTGTTTTTCAGACAGGTATTACGCCTGTTTTTCCATAGTCAGGGCCAGAAGTTCCCGGATATCCTCCCAGGGACGGGCATCGTCCATAAGGGTCCGTACCCGTTCCCAGCAGTCGGCGGCTGACCGGCCTACGGTGTCATACATCTGCTCCAGGGTCACTTCCGGGCGGTAACCCCGTACATAGGCCCAGAGATTTTCAAGATAGACCGGTTCACTGTCCACGATTACGCCGTTCAGGTCAAAGATGACGGCTTTCCAGGAAAGGGTCCCCGGTGTCTCCCAAGCAGCCATTTACAGTTCCCCCCGCATCTTTTCCAGACAGTCAGCCATGGCAGACTCGTCCTCCCCTTCCAGGCGAATCCGGAAGACCTCCCCCTGGCGGATGCCCATACGGACGGTCATCAGCATGGAGCGGGCATCCGCAGTCTCCCCGGTACTCTTGACAATCTGAATCCGGCTTTTGTAATCATGGGCCAGTCTGGCAAATGCAGCGGCAGGGCGCATATGCAGCCCCAAAGGGTCTGTCAGGGAAAATTCGATTTCTTTCATGTGGGTCCGCTCCTTTGTCAGTAATTTACTACCCGGTAATACCGGCGGGTATGGAAGCCAAGACCCGTGGTCTCCTGGAGACAGGAGAAGGTCAGGCCTCCCAGAAGCATGTTCATAAAGGCAGGCATAAAGTAGGAACGGAATTCTTCCTGGATGCCCGGCATGGCAAAGGATTTCATGTCCACCACTATGTACTTTTTGGCGTACTGGTTCAGGAAATGCTCCACCCGCTCATCCACAGCCCTGGCGCCGTCCTCGTTTTTGATGAGAACCACCGGGGTCTCCTCGTCCACGATCTCAAAACAGCCGTGGAAGAATTCGGCGGAATTCATGGCCTGGGTCCGGATATGGAACACTTCTTCCAGGGAGCAGGAGGCGAACCGGAAGGCCTCCCCATACCCGATCCCGCTGGAGACGAACAGGATGAAGGGTTCGTCCTTGTAGTCCCGGCTGAACATGCGGGCTGTGGGCTCATAGGCCACCGCCGCGTCATACAGGGCCATGGGCAGGGCAGCCACACTCTGGCAGAACCGGTCATACTCCGGGAAGAATCCCAGATTGTGCATGACCCGGAACATAAAGTAGTACAGCTGCATATAGCGGAAGGCATTGACCTCCTCGTCGATCCAGATTTTCCAGGTGGAGTCCAAGTATACCGGGGACGTGTTGTTTCCCACAAATGACACTGTGCGGATGCCCTTTTCCCGGCAGTAGCGCACCAGATCCATGGGTTCTTTGGCATCCCCGGTCTTGGACACCACAACCACCAGGGAATCCTGGTTCAGCTGCTGGTAGTCAGCCACCAGCAGGTCTGCGGCTTCCTCCGCATAGGAGACAATGGTGGTGCGTTTTTTCAGAATCTCCACAAAGGGGGCAAGCATACAGATGGAGCCGCCGGACCCGGCAAAGAAGATGTTGCCAAAGCCCTCCTGGCAGATCTGGTCCGCGGTTTTCTCGATTTCCTCCCGCAGGGCCACATTGGCGGCGCCGCGTTCCTGGTAGTATTCCTTTGATTTCAGCATGTTCTTATCCTCTCTTTCTGTTTTGTCCCAGATACCTGGGCCTTTGGGGATGGTCAGGTCCGCTGCTTTTTTCGCGGAAAACATGACAGACCTGTCTGCGGTGTGTTACAGCAGTCCTGCTGCACTGGCCAGGAATCCGAAGGCCAGCAGTCCCAGCATGATCCAGCCGGTCTTTACATTCTTCTTTAAAGCCCCATAGATGGCGCAGGTGGCAGCCAGGGGGAGAAGCTTGGGCATAATCTGGTCGCATACAGACTGGAAATTGACCACCGCACCCTGAAGGTTGATTTCCAGCGGCGTGGTGATGTTGACCATGGTGGCGATCATGGAACCGATGACCATGACCCCCAGAATGCTGGCAGCGTTGGTCACCCGGTCCAGAAGCCCCGAAGAGGTCCATTTCTCCAGAAGGGAACTGCCCTCCTTATACCCCAGGAAGAGTCCGAAGTAGCGGCACAGAATATTGGGGGTATTGTAAAGCAGCAGGAAGAAAACAGCGCCCAGGGGGCTGCCGTTCAGGGCAAAGGACACACCGATTCCCGCAGATACCACCCGGAACACGCCCCAGAAGAAGGCGTCGCCGATTCCTGCCAGAGGCCCCATAAGCGCTACCTTGATGGTACTGATGGCAGAGGTGTCAAAGTCCTGGCTGTCTGCGTTCTGCTCCTCCATGGCCAGGGTGATGCCCATGATGAAGGGAATGGGGGCTGTGGCACAGTTGAAAGCAGCCATGTGCCGGGACAGCGCGTCGCACAGCTTTTCCTGGTTGTCCTTATAGATCTTTTTCAGGCAGGGGAACAGGCTCCAGGCATAGCCCAGGCCCTGCATGCGTTCATAGTTCATGGAACCCATGATGGCGAAGGAACGCCAGAACACGGTCATTAAGTCTTTTTTCGTCAGCTTTTCTCTGGCCATTATAAGATATCCTCCTCAATCTCAGTACTGGGCTGTCCCTGGACATTCTGGAAAATCATCAGTGCCAGGGCCAGCGCGATGACGGCGATTCCGGTTACCGGGATACCCAGATATGCGCTGAGGGCAAATCCCAGGATAAAGTAGGGTACCATACCCTTGCCCATGGTCACCTGCATCAGCAGGGCAAAGCCCAGGGCCGGGAACAGTTTGGAAGCAGCGGAGAGGCCGTTGGTGATCCAGGTGGGAATAATATTCACAAAAGCCTGGACAGCCTCGGAACCAAACAGGATTCCGCAGAAGCACGGAATAAATCCCAGCAGGAAGAACAGCATGGCGCCCAGCCAGTGAATCCGGGCCATGCCCCTCATGTCCCCTTTTGCGGCGCAGGCATCTGCTTTGGGCATGAAGCCGTTGATGGCAGTGCGGATTCCCACGTTGATATACTGGGAGAGCAGGGCAACCGGAAGGGCCAGGGTCAGGGCCACCTCCATTCCGACACCGGTGAGAATGGCAAAGGATGTACCCAGTATGCTGCCGACGCCCACATCCATCATGGGGGTGGCGCCGACACCGGAGATTCCCATCCACAGAAGCTGGAACTGGGCGCCCATGATCACGCCGGTTTGTACGTCGCCCAGTGCCATACCTACCCTCAGTGGACAAGGGGACA
>CAJTOV010000111.1 GCA_910577765.1 uncultured Lachnospiraceae bacterium | reverse complement strand
GGCGGACGCCCGATGCTTCTTGTCCGGCATAGCCGGACAAGAAGATGCCCCCACGTGAATAGTACCTTTGAATCTAAATTACGATAATTTTATTTCGTTAAATCAATAGACAGTAGATGGAAAATGACGTATAATGTATATCGATATTACGATATACCAAGAATATGAAAGAATGCAGTCTTTAAGGAGGGAATCATGTTTTGCAAAAAGTGTGGAAAACAGATTGACAGCCATACGAAATTTTGCAGGTATTGTGGAACACAGATTATATCCACATCGTCAGCCCCTTTTGATGACGGGAGGGTGGATGAAAGGAAGCCGGACACCAGGGAGGGCATGGGGAAGAGTGTATTGATTGGAATCGCGGTTGGTCTTGCGGTTCTTGCGATTCTGGCTATTCTGTGGCTGGTAACTGTGATGGTCCTGGGCCGCCTGGGAAGTGGTGACGGAAAAAATGCTGTCCAGGAGTATGTGGAGACCAGGGCAAGGGCTGGGGAGAGCGAAGCGGCAGCTGATGAACTAAATGCTCCCTATGGGAAAGAACCAGATTCTGCCCCAATGGAGGAACTGTCTTCCGAGACAGATGAGACAGATGCGGAGCGTGCCCCGGCGGGCCGGCAGCCAGAGCCGGAATCACAGATTCCATCAGAAACACCAGCTCCGGAACCGGCGGGAAAGTATATTCTGCCTGAAAGCAATTCCAGATATCTGGAAATGAAGGATTTGGAGGGGCTTACCAGAGAGGAATGCCGTCTGGCCAGAAATGAACTGTATGCCAGACATGGGCGCAGGTTTGACGATGCAGGCCTTCAGGCGTATTTTGATTCTTGTGAGTGGTACCATGGCTCCATTGCGCCTGGGGATTTCCGGGAAGAGGCTGTGATGAACAAGTATGAGATTGCCAACCGGGATCTGATTATCCGGTACGAGGCGGAGCGAGGATTTCAGTAAAACGAAAGAAAGGGCAGGAATAAGGGATGTTTTGCAGTAAATGCGGAAGAAAGATAGACGATGACAGCATGTATTGCCCAATCTGCGGGCAAAGGACAGGAGCTTCGGCTTCCGGTATGGGCAGCCAGGAAAACGGAGCCTCACGGGCAGGAGGCGGCGGCAGGCGTAGTATGGCACCCGGAATGGCAAGGGGGTTGAATCCACGGCTGATTGCCGGTATTACCGCAGGGATCGTTGTATTGGCTGGAGTGTCCCTGGGGGCCATGGGGCTGACCGCTGGTTTGGGACACAGAAAGGAGGCCACACAGGTTGCCGTGTCTGAAGCAGCGGAAAGCACTGGGTCCAGGAAAGATAAAGAAGTCCAGGACCAGAAGGAAGAAACGGTTTCAGAGACCAGTACTGGGCCGGCGCCCGGGGTCCAGAAGACACAGGAATCCCCAAATAAGGGGAAAGGGAAACTGTATGTCATAGACCCATATACCCTGGGACGCAGGGAACTTCACGATTTCTTCCAGCTGCATCTGGGATGCTATGTGGATTATGTTTTTGGAAATGAGAAAACAGAGCCGGTAAATATAAGCTCGATGCTGAAGCATACCAGGGTTATGGGAGCGGTTATTCTGGATGAGGATATGCGGGTGGTAAGGGATTACAATGATGCCTTGTTTGGGCTTGGAATGACCGCCAGTGAACTTCCATCGGCCATGTTTGGTGAATCCCAGGTGAACTATAGCTGTTCTGTAAACATAAAAGAAGTGAATTTTGAGGATTCGTTTAAATATTATGCAGGTACTGACGCACAGATTTGCATAATCGCCCAGCTGGATTACTTTATTAATGACCGGGAAGTTTCTTTCTACAATGATCATGTGGTGGTCCTCCTGGAAAATGAGGCAGGGAATCCGGAGGAATGGCTGATCCGCTCGGCAATCTTCATTTCCCAGCTGGATTATGAGCGGGCAAACGGCAATTACTTTAAGTCTCTGCTGGAAAATGAAAATATAGAGGCAGATGAGTTCCAGGGGGAGGAATGGAAGCAGGCATATCTGGATTACCTTGAGACCGTGAATGATTTTTCTATGGTGGAAGGATTCGCCCTGGAAGATATTAATGGAGATCAGATTCCGGAGCTTTATCTCAGGAGCATGATCACTGCTTTCGGCGGCAGCAGACTGTATTACTTCCTGGATGACGGAACCATTGATTGTATTTATGGTGCCGGGGGCTATGCTGGAGATAAACTGAAAGGCAGTTCCAGCTCAAACGAAATAGACTATGTGTATTCTAACTGGGAATATATTTACCAGCGTGATGCAAACGGAAAGTATGTGGAAATTTTTCAGGGAAAGTGGCTGGAAGATATGTTAACCTCGGAAAATTCTTTCTGGATCGGAGACAAGGAATATACGGAACAGGAGTTCTGGAAAAAGTATGATTCTGTCTGGGGGCCGGAGGAAGCCAACTGGTATAAGGTGGATGAGGATGTAAGCGATTCATCGGTAGTGCTGGATGCCATCATGAACTATTAGATGCCCCAGGCAGGAATCTGACCGTGGAGGAATATATCCGTGGAATTGAACTGACGGTCCGGGTGCTGAAAGCAGTGGGAGAGAAGAGAACGGAGTCCTGATGGGCTCTGTTTTCTTTTGCAATACAAAAGCTCTGGTGGTTTTCCTGGCTTGCAACCCAGGCCCCCATATGCTAAAATCGTGTTAATAAATCTCCGAAGAGAGGAATCCCAGCCCATGTACCAGTCCGTCCGGAATCTCTGGCTGAAAATTTCATTAAAGAAGAAGCTGGCTGTCTACAGCGGTCTGGTGATTCTGATGCTGATGCTGTCGGCGGTATTTACCCTGCAGCTGATGACCTTTGCCCTGGGACATTTTAATGTGATCCTCAGTGACAATGCCCGGTGCCAGGAGTTCCAGAAGGCCATGGAGCTGGAGGTGCAGGCCTTTGGCCGGGCAGTACGCAGGCCCAATGAGGAGGCCGTGCAGGAGTATAAGATCGCCTGCGCCCGGTCCGAGCGTTGTCTGCGGGCGCTGCCCTTTGCCTATGGGACTATTGGGGAGGAGCGGTATGCCCGGACCTGGAATGTGCGCAATGCCTATGAGAATTACAGCCAGTCCCGGGACGCATTTATGGAGCTGGCTTCCGGGGAGACGGATGTGACGGAGCTGTACCGGATCTATGAGATGCAGGAGTATCTGGAAATCTATGCCAGACGGCTTTTGCAGGTGACTTTGGAGGCAGGTAATGACAGCTACCAGAAGCGGGTTCCGTTTTTTTACAGTATGCCTTATCTGATTCTGATTTTTTCCGGGCTTATGGTGATTCTCTCGGTGGCGCTTTCACGGCTGATTGTGAATTCCTTCCTGAAGCCTCTGAACCTGCTGGCGGGAAGTGCCCGCAAGATTGCGGTCAATGATTTTGGCGGCGGGGACCTGGAGGTGGAGAACAAGGACGAGATGGGCGACATGGTCCATGCCTTCAACAAGATGAAGCATGCCACCCGCGGGTACATCAACAGCCTGATGCGCAACTACGAGATGTCGGAGCTTCTCCACCGGGAGGAGCTGGAGCGGATGGAGATGGAGAAGCGTCTGGAGGCGGCCAGGCTGGATATGCTGAAGAACCAGATCAACCCTCATTTCCTGTTTAATACCTTAAATATGATTGCCTGCACAGCCAGGCTGGAGGATGCAGCCACCACGGAGCGGATGATCACCAGCATGAGCAGCCTGTTCCGGTACAACTTAAAGACCTCGGAGCAGGTGGTGGCCCTTTCCTCGGAGCTGAAGGTGGTGGAGGATTACATGTATATCCAGAAGATGCGGTTCGGCGGGCGGATTCAGTATGACTGCCGGTGCCTGGTCAATGCTCAGGCTGCCCAGATACCGGCATTCACCCTTCAGCCCCTGGTGGAAAATGCCATTGTCCACGGCATTTCCAGAAAGGAGCAGGGGGGACGGGTGATTCTGCGGGTGTGGCAGAAGGACAGGCTCCTGACCGTATCCGTGGCAGATACGGTTGGCCGCATGACCGACAGACGACGGATGGAGCTGGAGGATGCCATGAGGGCAGACGGGCGGACTGCCAAGGTGGGAATCGGACTGGGAAATATCTACAAGAGAATCCATTCCATGTACCGGGAGGGAGACCTGCAAATCTACAGCCGCCCGGGACGGTGCACGGTGGTGCAGCTGCGGATTCCCCAGGATGGGGCAGAACCGGAAGCAAAGGAGCCGCCGGATGGCAGCCGGACAGCCGGAGCAGAAATCACGGGAATGGCCGGAGGGCAGGAACCGGAGGCAAAGGAGCCGCCGGATAGCAGCCGGACAGCCGGAGCGGAAATCACGGGAATGGCCGGAAGGCAGGAGGACAACCATGGTACAGTTACTGATTGCAGATGATGAGATGATTGAGCGGGCCGTGCTCTGCAAGACCCTCCGGAAGAACCTGGGAGACCAGTGTACCATCTTTCAGGCAGAAAATGGCCGGGAGGCTCTGGAGATATATAGAAAAGAGCAGATCCAGATCGCCCTGCTGGATATTGAGATGCCCGGGATCAACGGTATCCAGGCAGCCGAGGCGATCCGGGAGAAGGACAAGGACTGCTGCATTATATTTCTTACGGCCTATGACGAGTTCGCCTATGCAAAGAAAGCCATCACGGTCCGGGCCCTGGACTATCTTCTCAAACCTTATGACGAGAACGAGCTGATGCTGGTTCTGGAGGAAGCCCTCCGTCTGGCCCTGGAGCAGCAGGCAAGACGGAGGGAGACAGGCGCGGATGCCGGAAGCAGGGGAAAGGGAGGCGTCTTCGCAGCGGAAGCTGCCAGGACCGGTCAGGAAGCCGGGGAGCCTCCCCTGCCCCCGGAGGACCCGGCTGTCCAGGGGGACCTGGCCCAGCAGAAGCAGCAGAAGGTGACCCAGGTGATCCAGCGGTACATCCGGGACAATTACATGTATGACCTTTCCATGCAGGACCTGGCCCAGATGATGAACTATTCGGAGCCCTATTTCAGCCGTCTTTTCAAACACTGCTTTGGCCGCAACTTCACCTCCTACCTGGCAGAGTACCGGGTAAATGAAGCCAAAGAACTGCTTAAGCAGCCCACCGTCAATGTAAAGGAAATCGGTAAAGCCGTAGGCTACCCGGATTCCAACTATTTCACAAAAGTGTTCCGCCGGATCACCGGCCAGAGCCCGTCCGAGTACCGGCTCTCTATTTTCCGGGAGTAATCCGGCAGCCGTCCCGGGAACGCCATGGGCCATAAGCCCATGGCTGGTAAGCTATGACCAGCATCCCATGTCTGGCAGCAACCGAAAGGGAACAGTGACCGGATATTCCCCGGTCTTCTGCATTTCTTTGTCATAATCACACAAACCCGGAATCCCAAAGAAGTAAAAATAGTACTAGGATTCACAAAAATTTACCATTTTCCAGATTCCTTCCAAAAGCTATAATAAAGCTATCGGAACCGGGCGTGCAGCCTGGTTACCAATCTCAAAGGAGGGTGTATTATGAAGAAAAAAATGGTAAGCATTTCCCTGTGTCTGGCAATGGCAGCCGTATCCCTGGCAGGATGCGGACTGAAAGAGCCTGAGGCACCGGCCACCACTGCAGCACCGGCTGCTACGGAAGCTCCCAAGGAGACCACGGCTGCCGGAGGCGAGACCAGTGCCGCAGCAGAGGCAGCAGGCGGCGAGAAGGTCGGTCCGGACATTACCCTGGTTATGGCAGAGGTGAACCCGCTGGATACCATCGTGGGCCAGACGGATACCGCTTTCAAGGAGAAGGTGGAGGAGCTGTCCGGCGGTTCCATCAAGATTGACCTTCAGGCCAGCGGTGTGCTTGGTTCTGAGAACGACGTGCTGGATACCATGCTGGGCGGCGGTGACATCGACATGTCCCGGATCTCTGCATTTGCACTGACCAGCTACGGCGGACAGAAGTCCATGCTGCTGTCCATCCCCTATACATTTGTAAACCGTGAGCATTTCTGGAACTTTGCTACCAGCCCGCTGGCAGAAGAGTTCCTGCTGGAGCCCCAGGAAAATGGCGCCGGAGTCCGCGGTCTGTTCTATGGTGAGGAAGGCTTCCGCCATTTCTTTACCGTGAAAGAGATCAGCGGCCTGGAGGATTTGAAGGGCATGAAGCTGCGTGTGTCCAATGACCCCATCATGAACGGTATGGTGGAAGGTCTGGGCGCTTCCCCGACAGTAGTATCCTTCGGCGAGCTGTATTCCGCATTGCAGACCGGCGTGGTAGACGGTGCCGAGCAGCCCATCGCCAACTACAAGTCCAACGCATTCCCGGAGGTTGCCAACAACCTGATTCTGGACGGACATACCCTGGGCGCAATCCAGGTGATCATCACCGATGCGGCCTGGGAGAAGCTGACTCCCGAGCAGCAGGGCATCCTGATGGAGGCCGGCAAGTATGCTTCCGAGTTCAACCGGAAGATCTCTGAGGAGGCCGAGAACAAGGTTCTGGAAGAGCTGAAGGCAGAGGGCTGCAACGTGGTAGAAGTCACCGACATTGCTCCGTGGCAGGAAGCCTGCAAGGGCATCATCGAGGAATCCTCCAAGGACAACAAGGAACTGTACCAGCAGATTCTGGATATGCAGTAAGATTTGAAAATTCATTCCAGGGCACAGAGCGGCGCAGAGCAAAGCTTTCTGTGCCCTGGTTTTTAATCTGTATTGGAAAGGGGAATGCTAGATATGCCATCAATTTTTGTAACCATCGATAAGATCAAACCTGCATATGACGCGGTGTACAAATTCGTGATGCTGATCTGTAAGCTGCTGCTGATCGCGGATATCCTGATCACGACTATGGCAGTGTGCGGACGTTATATTCCGTTTATCCCGGACCCGGCCTGGAGTGAGGAGGTGGTCCTGACCTGCATGTCCTACATGGCCGTGCTGTCGGCGGCTTTAAGTATCCGCCGCGGGGCCCACATCCGTATGACGGCTCTGGACCCGTTTCTTCCCAAGGGACTGATCAAGTTCCTGGATATTCTGGCGGACATTGCAGTCCTGGGACTGGCTGTGATTATGATTACCGTAGGCTGGAACTATGCCACAGGCCTGGGGTCCAAGGGTACGTATGTGAGTATGCCCAAGGTATCCCGGTTCTGGATGTACTTTCCGGTGCCCTTGGCCGGCGCAGCCATGCTTGTATTTGAGCTGGAAGCCATTTATAATCATATCCGGAGTATTTTTGTAAAGGAGGAGGCTGCATAATGACGACTGAGAGTATGGCAATCCTGATTCTGCTTGGAAGCTTTTTTATCATGATATTCCTGCGCTTCCCCATTGCCTATGCGGTGGCGCTTTCCTCCGTGTTCTGCCTGGTGTACCAGGGAAATCCCCTGACTACCATCTGTCAGCAGATGGTAAAGGGCATCAGTTCTTTCAGCCTGATGGCAGTGCCCTTTTTCATTACCATGGGGTGTCTCATGGGGTCCGGAGGTATTTCCGAGAAGCTGATTGCCTTGGCCAATGCCTGCGTGGGATGGATGCGGGGCGGTATGGCCATGGTGAATATCGTTGCTTCCTATTTCTTCGGCGGTATCTCCGGTTCGGCCTCGGCAGATACGGCTTCCCTGGGTTCCATTCTGATTCCCATGATGGTGGACCAGGGATATGATGCGGACTTTTCCACGGCTGTGACCATCACTTCCTCCTGCGAGGGACTGCTGGTGCCGCCGTCCCACAATATGGTAATTTATGCTACCACGGCAGGCGGTATTTCCGTGGGCAGCCTGTTCCTGGCAGGGTATATTCCAGGGGCCCTGCTGGCCGGGACCCTGATGATCGGTTCCTATATTATCTCCGTAAAGCGCAATTATCCCAAGGGGGAGAAGTTCAGTGTTCCCAATCTGCTCCGGCAGATCGGCATTTCCTTCTGGGCCCTGGCCGCGGTGCTGATCGTAGTCTTCGGCGTGGTAGGCGGTGTGTTCACGGCTACGGAGTCAGCGGCTATTGCGGTTATCTACAGCCTGATTGTCAGTGTGTTCATCTACCGGGGGGTGGACTGGAAGGGCGTGTGGAGGATTCTGGACGAGTGCGTGGAGACTCTGTCCATCGTGCTGATCCTGATTGCCACTTCCAGCATCTTCGGCTACTGCCTGACCCGGCTCCATGTGCCGGAACTGGCGGCCAACGCCATCACCGGGATCACCCGGAATCCCATTATACTGGCACTGATGCTGAACCTGATTCTGCTGGTGCTGGGCTGCATCATGGATATGGCGCCCATTATCCTGATCGCCACACCCATCCTTCTGCCCATTGCCACCTCCATTGGCTTAGACCCCATCCAGTTCGGTATCATGGTGGTACTGAACTGCGGTATCGGTCTTCTGACTCCGCCGGTAGGAGCCGTGCTGTTCATCGGTTCGGCGGTGGCAAAGCTGCCTATGGAAAAAGTGGTAAAAGCAACGCTGCCATTTTATCTGTGTATGATACTGGCGCTGCTGCTGATTACATTTGTCCCGGGAATCAGCCTGTGGCTGCCCAGTGTACTGGCATAGTGTGAACACTTGGCGAATGCAAGCCGAAGGCGCGGCATGAGTCTAGTGAGAACCTACACCTGGGTGCTTAGCGAATGCAAGCCAAAGGCGCAGCATGAGGTTAGCACCCAGGTGTTGCCTTGGCTTGAACACTTGGCGAATGCAAGCCGAAGGCGCGGCATGAGGTTAGCACCCAGGTGTTGCCTTGGCTTGACAAGCCCAATACGATTGTTCCAGGGGGGATGTGCATGGGAAAGCGGAGATTTGCGGCGGTTTGTGCCGCTGCCGGGTTCTCCATGGCGGTGCTGGCGCTGTCCGGCTGCGGCAGCCGCCAGACCGGTGAGACCGGAGGACCGGAGCCGGAATTTGTGTTGACTTACGCGGAGAACCAGGCGGAGGATTATCCTACCACCCTGGGGGCTTACCGGTTTGCCCAGCTGGTGGAGGAGCGGACCGGAGGACGGATTCAGATTCAGGTCAATGCCGGAGGCACTCTGGGAGACGAGCGGACGGTGATTGAACAGCTGCAGTTTGGAGGAATTGACTTTGCCAGAGTGTCGCTGTCGCCTCTGGCAGAGTTTGTGCCCCGCATGAACGTGCTGCAAATGCCATATCTTTATAACGATTCCCAGCATATGTGGCGGGTACTGGAAGGGCCTGTGGGGGATGAATTCCTGGGGGCTGTGGATTCCGCGGGGCTGACGGCCTTGTCCTGGTATGATGCCGGCGCCCGGAATTTCTACAGCAGCCGGAAACCGGTGCAGACGGTGGAGGATGTGAAAGGTATGCGCATCCGGGTCCAGGAGTCGGAGCTGATGGTGGCCATGATTGAAGCCCTGGGGGGAGATGCCCTGCAGCTGGCCTATGGGGAGGTTTACTCGGCCCTGCAGACCGGTACCATCGACGGAGCGGAGAACAACTGGCCTTCCTACGAGTCGGAACGCCATTATGAGGTGGCTCCTTTTTATACGGTGGACGAACATACCCGGGTGCCGGAGATCCAGCTGGCATCCTCCTATACCTGGAACAAGCTGGCCCCGGAGGACCAGGAGATCATAAGGGCCTGCGCCAGGGAGTCGGCAGTCTACGAGCGGAAGCTGTGGGCGGAACGGTCCCGGGCTTCCGAAGAACGGATGCGCCGGTCCGGCTGTACGGTCATTGAACTGTCCCAGGAGGAGAAACAGAGATTCCAGGAAGCCATGATGCCTGTGTACCAGAAATTCTGCGCAGAGGACATGGCCCTGATCGATGCCATTGTAGCGGAAGGAAAATAAAGGTTACAGTTCGCAGGGCGGGGAAAACCGGGAGAAAACAGACGTCAAGCTTGCTTGTAAGACAGTTTTCTCCCGGTTTTCCCCATCGGGCGTACGCCCGATGCTTCTTGTTTTTTATGATGTAATTGACAGATTCTGCCGGTATGTCTATAATAGCAGTATCCAATAGGCAACAGTGTAAGGTCCGGCGGCCAGAATACATTTTCCGGTCACTGGCCGGGAGTACAGGTTTAAGACCGCTTTGCGTATGCAGGGCGGTTTGCTTTATTTTTCGGGAAGCGGGCAGGAAAGCCACGGAACGGAAGGCTTTGTTTACAGCTTTTACAGCAGGGAGAAAGGCAGGTGACGGCATGCCGGAGCAGGCGGATGTTTATAAGAACCAGGAAGCGCAGAAGGAACGGTATGAAGCATTTAGAAAAGAGATTGCAGCCATGGAACCGGCGGAGCAGGATGCCAGACTGTGGGAGGGAATGATCAGGCTCCAGGAAACTCCCTTCTACACGGCCCGGAAGCTCCGGTTTACCTACACCATCCGGGGCGGGGAACTGTTCGTGGACCGGAAATCCAAGTCCATTACCCAGTCCACTGTGTTCATTGCTTTTCACAAGGCCCTGGAGCTGGAGGGAATCGTCACCGGGCCCAAGAAGCTGGGAACCTTTGGGGCCAGCTACCTGTATCCGGTGTTTCTGGAGCTTGGGGTGATCTGCCCGGACAATTCCATACAAGAGAAAGAGAGTATATTATGATCAGAATCAGCAAGGAACATGTTATCCATGCCCACAGCCCCTTAGATACCCCGGCAGCAGCCGTGGACCCGGGTACTGTGGTGGAATTTGAGACCTATGACTGCTTCCAGGGGCAGATGCTGCCGGAGGAAGCCACCTATGCCACCTATGACCGGAGCCTGGCCAACCCGGCCACCGGCCCCCTTTACGTCAATGGCGCGGAGCCGGGAGACACCTTGAAGATCACCATCCGGAAGGTGGAGGTAGGTCCTGTGGGAATCCTGGATGCAGGCGGCACCCGCAGCGGCGCCCTTTCCGGCTGTCTGTCCAGAAATTATCTCAGGCGTCTGCCCGTCCATGACGGTTACATCTGGTACAGGGACCAGATCCGTATCCCGGTCCGCCCCATGATCGGCGTCATCGGAACCGCCCCGGCAGGGGAGCCGGTAAGCACCGTGGTTCCCATGGACCATGGCGGCAATATGGACTGCACGAAAATCGCGGAGGGAGCCATTCTCTACCTGCCTGTTTTCGTTCCCGGGGGGCTTCTGGCCCTGGGGGACCTTCACGCCGTCATGGGCGAGGGGGAGATCGGCAACTGCGGGGTGGAGATTTCCGGAAATGTCACGGTCCAGGTGGATTTGCAGAAGCAGACCTGCCGTCCCTGGCCGCTGCTGGAGGACGGCACCCACTGGGCCTCCATTGCTTACGGGGAGACCCTGGACATTGCCTCGGAAAAGGCGGTCCGGCAGATGTATGAGTATCTGCACCGGGAATGCGGCCTTGGTGAGGAGGATGCGGGGATGCTTATGGAAATGGCCGGAGATCTGATTACCTGCCAGATTGTGAACCCCTGTAAGACGGTGCGGTTCCAGGTGGACCGGGAAATTCTGGGAATGTTTCTTGCTGGAAAAAAACAGCCTTACAAGCAAGGGTTGCGGTGATAGGGAAGTAATTTCAGATTAGGCGGTATAGCCCCGGTAACAAGGGCTGTACCGTCTTTTCGAGTTTCTATGCGCCTTGCCGTTTCGGTTGAGCAGCAGAAAGAAAATTGATTTCCCCTACAAAGTTGAAAACAATATCTACTTTCTGTACCCGTTTCCCGTCCACCTTTTCCGGCGCATGGACTATGATTTTCTTGATAAATTCATTGACGATTGTGGGGGTGAGTTCTTTTATCCCTACATACTTGCGGATAATCGCGGCGAAGCTGTCAAAATCGCTTTTGTCCTGCTCATAGGTATCGACTTCCTGCTGGTCTGCCTTGACTGGCCGCTTCATTTTGTATTGTACCCGCTGATATTCAGGATATGTCCTGCTCCTGCACTGGCGATAATCCAAGAAATGTCCAGGATACAAGGTGTCTGCATCCTTGTGTCATGTGAGCAAAGGAAGTATAATATGCCTTGTTGAAATGCTTCCTGTTTGACGTTGTGTGTATGGCAATCATCTTGTTTTGAAATTAGGAAGCCCTATAAACTTGACCAAATTTTGACTTTCTCCCTATATGATGAAAAAGACTGGAGGTGTTCGTATGGCATACAGAATTTTGATCGTTGATGATGAACCTATCCTGACCGAATTGCTTTCCACCCATTTGCAGGATCACGGATATATGGTTTCCGCAGCCAACAGCAGCGATGAAGCCCTGGCGAAGCTGAATACAAAGCCAAATCTCATTCTGCTGGACATCAATATGCCGGGGATGGATGGGCTGGAGCTGTGCAAGG
>CAJTOV010000110.1 GCA_910577765.1 uncultured Lachnospiraceae bacterium | reverse complement strand
GGCTCTTCTGGATTGCGGCAGGCAATTTCAAGGATTTTGATGATCTGCTCATCCGTGTAATGCGGAGGCTGTCCGGGACGCGGGCAGTCATTCAGGAAAGAGGAAACTGCCTCTGCCAGTTTGGCTGGATCTTTTTCAGAAATTTCCTGGAGAAGAGGAAGTTTCTTGATGAAACGGCTTCGCCACTTGCTGACAGAATCCTGTCCAAGAGCTACCTGCTTTGATATATACATGTTATCAAAGCCATCTGCCGCCAAAAGAATTATCCTTGCACGCTGTACCTGTCGGGCTGGAAGGGTTTTGCTTCTGGCAACTCTGGACAGAATGAGACGAATGTCTTCGGGCATTTTAACGGTGGCAGCAACAAATGGCATATCAATGTTCTCCTTACATTTTTTTCTATTATGCCATATGTTGGAAATAATTTCTATATAATATTACTTAATTATTAATGCAACGCTGTACTAGTGAGAAAGCGGGGAGCGAAGCGGAATCGAGCAGCACTGCGGACTCACCAGCATCAGAAGGGAGTGGGATTTTATGGACATTTATGTAAATCCAGGAAATGCTTCTTTTCGAGAAGCTCTGAATTCCATGATTTATGTAGACAAAAGCAGACTGCTTTCCTATACAAACCGTGTCATGAAAACCAAACAGAAGCATATTTGTGTCAGCCGTCCCCGCCGGTTTGGCAAGTCCATGGCAGCAGACATGCTGGTGGCATATTACAGCAAAGGATGCGATTCCAGGGAACTGTTTGCCGGACTGGCTGTGGAGAAGGAGGAATCCTTTAACCTTCACTTAAATCAGCATCATGTGATCCGGCTGGATATGCAGCAGTTTTTGTTCCAGAAGACCCATCTGGATATCTTTATTGACAAAATGCAGGAAGCGGTTATCGGGGAGCTGAGGGAAGCGTATGGGGACTGTTTTCAGGTGGATGAGTATGGTCTGCCAGGCGTCCTGAGACAGTTGTATGCCCGCAAGGGGATAACCTTCATTTTTGTCATTGATGAGTGGGACTGTGTCTTCCGGGTTGCCAGGGAACGGAAAGATATTCAGAAAATATATCTGGACTATCTGAGGGGACTTTTTAAGGAGGCCCAGTATGTGGAGCTTGCCTATATGACCGGGATTCTTCCTATCAAAAAGTATGGGGAACACTCTGCAATAAACATATTTAAAGAGTTTTCCATGCTGAATCCCGGACGGCTGGCAGAGTGTTTTGGTTTCACGGAATCCGAAGTAAATGATCTTTGCCAGGAGCACGGAGTAGACTATCAGAAAACCCGGAACTGGTATGATGGCTACCTGATCGGAGACCAGCATATTTACAATCCCCATGCAGTTGCAGAGCTTATGGAAAGCGGTGAATTCCAGAGCTACTGGACCGGGACCGAGACTTATGAGGCCCTGAAAATTTATATAGACATGAATTTTGACGGGATGCGGGAGGCAGTGGTCCGGATGCTGGGTGGCCAGCCTTGTAAGCTGGATTCAACCACGTTTCAGAACGATATGACCACATTTAAGACAAGAGATGATGTGTTTACCCTTTTGATCCATCTGGGATATCTGACCTATGATAAGCAGAAAAGGGAGGCCTTCATACCGAATCAGGAAATTGTTCAGGAGTTTGTGAGAACCATGAAAGCAGGTGGCTGGGAAGGCCTTGTCCAGGCACTGAACCGGTCCGAAGAACTTCTAAGGCGTACCTGGGCCCTGGACGGAGATGCAGTCGCGGAAGGTCTTGCTGCGATACACAGTGAGACTGCGTCCATTCTTCAGTACAACAATGAAAATTCCCTGACCTGCACAATCCTGATGGCCTATTACAGTGCCAGGGTCTATTACATGAATCCGGTTATGGAGCTGCCGTCGGGGAAAGGGTTTGCAGATGTGGTATATCTTCCAAAGAGAAATGTAGACAAGCCTGCACTGGTGATTGAACTGAAGTGGAACAAATCCGCCCAGGGTGCCATTGCACAGATCAAAGAACGGAAGTATGAATCCTGGGTGGAAGGATATACCGGGCGGATTCTTCTGGTGGGAATCAATTATTCCGATGGGAAGGAGCATTCCTGTGTAATCGAGGAATGTACAGTGGGGCCGGACACCTGACCCGCTCTGGAAAGTTCCAACAGCTCCTGAACGGTTACACAAAAAGAGTCTGCCGCAAAATCAACCGAATTTTGCGGCAGACTTTTTATGTAGGTTCAGCCTTTTACCGCCGCACCCATTTCCCAAACAAAGTCTTCTTATAATTGGCCAGCTCTTCCTTAGCCGGCGGATAGTTTCCGGTCTTCTGGAGATATTCCACACCCCGTTTGATATCCTGGGGCACACCCAGTCCCTGGGCATAGATCAGGCCCTTTAAGTAGTTGCTTTCCACATGGTTGGCATTGACCTGCTCCAGATACTGTCTGGCCTTTGCATAATCCTGCTCTGCCCCATGGCCGTAGAAATGAGCCTTGCCAAGATAGGGGAAGCCCCACTTGCTGTCTGCGTCCTGACAAGCTTTGAGGATCATCTGGATACCCTTCTCATAGTTCTGGGGTACGCCGTTGCCGTCAAAGTACAGGGCGCCCAGACGGTTGTAGCAGCCAACGGTACTTCCGGAAAGTCCTTTCTCGTAGCAGGCGGCCGCGTAGCTGTAGTCCTGGGGAACCACATCACCCCGCTCGTAAGCCAGCCCCACATAGAACCAGCTGTCCACCTCTCCCTTGTCCGCAGCCTTCTTGTGCAGCTCCAGAGCCTCCGCCTTCTTCCCGGCAGCATCCAGCTCCTTGGCGTACAGATACTGATGGGGCGGATACCCCTTTTCAGCCCCTTTTTTCCACAGCCCCTGGGATTTCCAGGGCATAGGCGGGATCAGGTCCTCATCCCCCTTGTGGTAGTAGTTGTTTAAGTTGTTGCCGGCATGGTACATGCCTCCTTCATAGGCCTTTAAGAACCAGCCCTCGCACTTGGCAATGGAATTTTTCATATAGCTGCGGAAGGCCTCTTCATTGGGAAATGATTCCTTGTTCTTTCCTTCGATCCGCAGGAAATCCCACCAGAAATAGACATTTCCGATGGTATACTGGCAGAAGGCATCGCCTCCTTCCGCCTTGGCCAGCACAATGTCAAAGGCCTCCTGAAGGCTGGAAAAAGGCATCTTCTTCTCCCGCCAGGGGGCAAGCTCCCCGCTCCGCAGGGACAGAAGCACCCCTATGGCGCTTCCCTGGTCCACGGACTGGTGCATCAGCTTCACTGCCCGGTGGTCATCCTCGGGGAAACCATGGCCGGCCCAGGTGTACTGGTACCCGCACAGACAACGGGCCAGAAGGGCCGAGGCGTCTCCGTCCCCTGCCTCCGAGGCTTCCTCCAGACGCCGGAAGCTTTCCTGGCCATGGCCGGAAGCCATGTCATAGTAAATGTCCCGGAGGGCCTGCTCCACTACATCACTGAAAAATTTTCCCATGTTGTTGTTCTCCTTGTTTCATCATTTATGTAGCAGTTCAGACGGGCAGCAAGATGCCCCGTCTGAACTGTTACTTATTTATAACGATCGTCCCGGTCAAATACCCTGCAGCAGGCTGACAAGGCATGGAGCCTGCGGGGGATTTGACAAGTACTGTTCACGGGGGAGGGCATCCTCCATTATACCTGCAATAGCAGAAAATGAAAAGAGTCTTTATATCCTTACAGCGAAATAATCCCCAGCACATTGGCAATGGAGCTTAACAGAATAATCCCGATACACACCGGTGCCAGGTATTTCATAAAGAAATTATACAGCTTCTTCCTCTTGAAAGTCGAGGAGCACTCCATCTCCTGGGCAATCTTTTCAAAGCCCACCACCCGGATGATCAGGAAGCAGGTGGAAAGGGCCGCCAGAGGCATCATCACGGAATTGGTAAGGAAATCGAAAAAGTCCAGGAACGCCATTCCAAAGACCTTCACAAAATCCAGCGCCCCATACCCTAAGGAAGAGGCAGTACCTACCACAGCCATGACCACGCCCATGACCACACAGGCTTTTGGGCGGCTGAAATGCAGCTCGTCCTCCAGGGTTGAGACGCTGGTCTCCATCAGGGAGATGGCGCTGGTCAAAGCGGCAAACAGGAACATCAGGAAGAAGGAGACTCCAATGAGCGTAGCCACCCCCATGCTGGCAAATATCTTGGGCAGGGTGATAAAGGCAAGGGACGGGCCGGCCTGCAAAGTCTCCATATCCCCGCCGGAAAATGCAAATACAGCCGGAATGATCATCAGCCCGGCCAGGATGGCAATGGCCGTGTCAAAAAGCTCCACCTGGGTGGTGGATTTCTCAATATCCACATCCTTGCCGATGTAGGAGCCGTAGGTATACAGGATGCCCATGGCAATGGACAGAGAGTAGAACATCTGGCCCATGGCCGCCACCACGGTCATCCAGGAAAAATCTTCAAAATTAGGCACCAGAAAATATTTCACGCCTTCCAGAGCGCCGGGCCTGGTAATGGAATAGGCAGTGACCCCTATGGCCAGAAGCACCAGAATGGGCATCATGATTTTGGTTACCCGTTCCACGCCCTGCTTCACCCCGGCCAGGATCACAAAATACACCAGGGCAGAAAACAGCACAAACCACAGCTCCACGCCGGCAGAGGAAGAGATAAAGTCTGTAAAGTAGCCGTCCGTGGCAAGAAGCTGTGCGCTTCCCATTACATACTCTGCCAGATATTTCAGCACCCAGCCTCCGATGACGCAGTAGTAAGGCACGATCAGCATAGGTACAATGGCATTGATCCAGCCGCCGAAGCGGAAAAGGGGACCGGTGCCAAAGGTGCGGAAAGCCCCTGCCGGACTCTTCCTGGTCATACGTCCAAGGGCCGTCTCCGATACGATCAGCACGTATCCGAAGGTGACCATGAGAATCAGATAGACCAGCAGGAACATGCCCCCGCCGTACTTGGCCGCCAGATAAGGGAACCGCCAGATGTTGCCAAGGCCCACTGCGGAACCGGCCACTGCCAGCACATAGCCAAGACGGCCTGAGAAGCTGCTGCGGGCACCGGAATGCTTATTAGGCGGATTTGAAGATGTTTGATTGTCCATGATTGTCCTCCATTGTATGGTTATGTACTCCCGGAGTCTCCCCGCACCGTGCCTGGGCAGGTGCGGGGAGACTCCGGGAGTACATGGCTATAGGCTCCATTATAGGTGGAAGGCAAGGGGAATGTCAATGCTGGTTTTGTTACTCTTTGCTGGGTACCAGTGAACCATTTGCCAATTGACTGGCAAAGTTTTAAAAGTTATAATTGGGGTAAGAAAATTGTTGCTGTTCAGACTGAAAGGAGTGTGAACCCGCAGATGGGCATTTACCTGAATCCGCCGGCAGACGGTTTTGAGGATATTCTGAAGGACGGCTTTTACGTAGATAAGACCAGACTCATCACCTACACGAACCAGGTTATGGGAACTTCCCGGAAGCTGACCTGCTTTAGCCGTCCCAGACGGTTCGGCAAGTCCTATGCGGCCCAGATGCTGGTGGCCTTCTATTCCAAAGGGGCAGATTCCCGGCATCTGTTCGAGAACATGAAGGTTGCCAGCCCGCCAGAAGAAACAAAAGAGCAGGAGCTGGCAGTATACCGGCAGCACAGGAACCAGTGGGATGTTCTGTTCTGGGATATGACCTGGTTCATCTCCAACGCAGAGCGGATTGAGGATACCATTCCCAATTTGCAGTCTGGTATTCTGGAGGAGCTGAAAAAAGAGTTTCCCGACTGTATCCAGAAAGACCGGATTCCACTGCCGGAAGCGCTGCTGAACATCAGCGCCCGGACCGGGCGGAAGTTTTACATCATTATTGATGAGTGGGATGCCTTGTTCCGGGAGGCAAAGGACCATATAGAACTCCAGAAAGCTTACATTCAGCTTTTGAGAGGGTTATTTAAAGGGGGACAGGTATCCCGCTTCCTTGGCGGTGCTTATATGACGGGAATTCTTCCCATCAAGAAGTACGGTACCCAGTCGGCACTTACGGATTTTTGCGAATATACCATGCTGGAACCGGGGCCCCTGGCAGAGTATGTGGGCTTTACGGAAGAGGAAGTCCAGGGACTTTGCAGGGAGCACAGGATGGATTTTCAGGAGACATGCCGGTGGTATGACGGATATGGGTTTTCAGGCCTGGGCCATGTTTACAGCCCTGGTTCGGTCATGAAGGCGGTTATGAACCACCGCTTCAGCAATTACTGGACCCAGACCGAAACCTACGAATCCCTGATGGTTTATATTGACCTGAATTTCGATGGTCTGAAAGATGCCATTGTGGATTTGCTTGGCGGGAACCGGTGCAGAATTGACACAGGTTCCTTCCAGAATGACATGACTTCCATGAAAAGCAGGGACGATGTCTTTACACTGCTGGTGCACCTGGGCTATCTGGCTTATGATGCGGACAGGAGGGAAGTATATATTCCAAACGAGGAAATTCGGGAAGAATTTCTCCGGGGAATCCGTAACGGAAGCAGAAAGGAACTGGTGAAAGCCGTGGAACTGTCAGACCGGCTTCTGGAGGCTACGGTCCGTATGGACAGTGACACCGTTGCAGAGATCATGGGAGAGGTCCATGTGGCATCCACATCACCCAGATACTATAACAATGAGCAGGCGCTCCGCTCCGTAGTTATTATGGCGTATCTTAGCTGCGTAGACCACTATGTACGGTTTGAAGAACTGGCAAGCGGCCGCGGATATGTGGATATTCTGTTCCTTCCCAGAAAGGGCTCCCAAAAACCAGCCCTGGTGATTGAACTAAAATGGGATAAGAGCGCAAAAGGCGCAATCACCCAGATTCAGGACCGGGATTACGGCCTGCTTGCCAGAAGGCTGGGCTGCGGAAAGGACCTGTTGCTGGTAGGAATAAACTACAGCACAAAGACAAGGAAGCACACATGCAGGATTGAGCAGTTGAAAATTAACAACTTATAATGGAGGATACGCTTATGAAATGGGGAATCTTAGCAACCGGAACCATTGCCAACAAATTCGCTTCCACTGTGGCGGCTATGCCGCAGCAGGAGGAATCCTTAGCTGCCGTGGGCTCCAGAAACCTGGAGAAGGCACAGCAGTTTGCCCAGACCCATCATATTCCCAGGGCTTACGGCTCCTACCAGGAACTGTGTGCAGACCCGCAGGTGGAAGCCGTGTATATCAGTACACCCAACAATCTTCACTATGAGAATGCCAGACTCTGCCTGGAGTCCGGCAAACACGTGCTCTGCGAAAAGCCCTTTACCATCACGGTCGGAGAAGCCCGCGCCCTTTATAAGCTGGCTGAGGAAAAAGGACTTTTTATCATGGAAGCCTTCTGGATTCGCTTTCTGCCGGTTCTTGAGCGCATGCAGGAGATCATAAAGGCCGGGGAAATCGGGGATGTAAAATACATCCGCTGCGACCACGGTTTTATAGCCAAAGGGGCCAGAAAAGACCGGAAATTTGATTCGGGCCTGGGCGGCGGAGCACTGCTGGACATCGGGATATACAACCTGGGCTTTCTTCATATGGTTACCGGCTGTCCTCCCGTTCATTTCCATTCCAGTGTATCCATAAGTGAATACGGGACCGATGATTTCAGTACCATTGCCCTGGAATATCCCGGCGGCATCACTGCCACAGCCACTACCTCCATCGGCATGGCCATGCCAAGGGAAGCCGTTATTTTCGGAACCAGAGGTTCCGTTTATCTGCCGGATTACCAGATGGCCCAGTCCATGACTGTGCGCCCTTATGACAAGGACAGCTACAAGGTGGAGATTCCTTTTGAAGTAAACGGCTTCGAATACCAGATCCGGGAAGTCAGCCGCTGTGTGGCCGCCCATATGTGCACCAGTGACCGGCTGAAAGCCGGGGATACCCTGGCGGTGCTCCAGCTGATGGATGATATCCGGGCTTCCTGGGATATGAGATTTGACTGTGAAAGCAGCAGTTTGTGATACCCCGTCCTATAAACAGTAACACTGCCGCTTCCTTGTTACTGTCCACTGGTACCCAGCGAACAGTAACCCGGGCCGCCATTTGAAATCACCTGCGGTGATGGGCGGCCCGGGTTCCGGCCATTACGTGCATCCTCCCAGCCGATCAGCGTGGTGATCGGCTGGGAGGTAAACTGTAACCACTGCGGTTACAGTTCACGGAGTAAGGTTTTTTTTATAAAATCTTCCTTGAAAATCCGGTTATGAACTGGTAGGATATGTAAAAGACCATCATCCAGACAGTTCCATAACTGCCGTCATCATACCTGATCCGTTGCGGAATAACATAAAAAGGAGTATGCCAATGAAACTTTTGAGACAAAACTGGATTGCCTGGGCGCTGGCCGGTATTCTGGCCGGACCGCTGGCACTCACGGCTCCTACAGCTGCCCATGCAAAGCTCACCGAATGGTTGACCGTCCAGGACGGCCGGTTCACCCGGGCCAACGGAACCGCCATTGAGGGAGCCGTGGCAAAGGGTGTCACCATATCCAAGTACCAGAACCGGGCAGGCTCCATAGACTGGGACCGGGCCGCTGCTTCCGGGGTAAGCTTTGCCATGATCCGTCTTGGGTACCACAACGATCTGGACCCCTATTTTGATGAAAACATGCAGGAAGCCATAAACCACGGAATCCGCACCGGAGTCTTCCTTTACACCCAGGCCATGGATGAGGAAACTGCCCGTGAGGAAGCCCGGTTTGTCCTGGACAAAGTGAAGGATTACCCGCTGTCCTATCCCATTGCCTATGACGTGGAATCCCAGTACCTTCTGGATATGGGAAAGACGCCCCTGGAGATCACCCGGCAGATCAATGCCTTCTGCCAGGTAATCGCAGAAGCCGGATACCGGCCCATTGTCTACGGAAACCATCAGTGGCTCACCACCTGCATGGACCCGGCCCAGATCCCCTATGATATCTGGTATGCCCGCTACGAAACCTCTGTCAATGAATTCCCCAACCGGACGATCTGGCAGTACACGGACGCCGGACTGGTAGACGGCATTCCCGGGGAAGTATGCATTGAGATCGCCTTCTCCGATTATACCGGTCTTTTCCCTGGCACCGGCTGGCGCCAGATCAACGGAGCCTGGTATTATTACCAGGATTATGTAAAGCAGACCGGATGGCTGAATCTGGATGAAACCTGGTATTATCTAAAGGAAGACGGCAGCATGGTCTCCGGCGGCATCTGGGAGATTGAAGGTGTGTCCTACCGGTTTGACGAACATGGGGTATGGGTACCGTAGATGTTATGGGACAGAAGCCCATGATGGTTTAAATCCGCATCAAGGACGCGTTTCAGATATGCGGGAATATGTGTGAAACTTGTCTG
The DNA here is from genome assembly GCA_910577765.1 of uncultured Lachnospiraceae bacterium. GTDB lineage: Bacteria > Bacillota > Clostridia > Lachnospirales > Lachnospiraceae > Brotaphodocola. The sequence goes on along the minus strand of CAJTOV010000110.1, from coordinate 2,915 downwards.
TAGAAAAGTATGTCAAAAAGGGCGCCGCCGGCGCCCTTTTTGGTATTTTCTTTCCCATCTTATCTTCTCCTTCTTCACGCCCCTCTTCCTTAAACAGTTTCATCGTCTCAGCCTCGTCGTATTCGGTAAGACACACAGCTTTCACCTCCGCCCTGTTTTCCATTAACAACAGCCTGATGGAATAATCTCCTGGCATATCATCCATGGCTTTATCTACGGCTCCTTCCAGGTCCATGTTTTTCCGGAAAGTGGCTCTACAGCCCCTCCACATAAGCATACAGCTCATCATTCAGTACAAATGCCGTCACCATCTGCCGCAGTTCCCTGCTGTCAGCCACTACCCGGACTGCGGGATAATACCGGGCAAAGGACTGGGGATGGGCTTCAATATCCGAGAAAATCCGGCTCCAGTCCCCGTCCCTGAGAAGGAGATTCCGGTTGGCATCAATAAGATACATACAGCGGTCCTCCGGTTCCGCCTCCATCAGTTCCCGGTACACCTCTTCCTCCACCGCGCTGTGGTAAAAGGAAAAGGACCGTTTCATTGCTTTCTCCAGCGCCGGAACAATGGTCTTTCCCTTTTCAAAATACACCAGATCTTCATAGTCCACAATGTCATACCGCTCATACTGGCTGCGGAGGGCATCCTTTGTCTGGTCCAAAAACTGTGTAAGCACCTCCGCCCCATCTGCCCTGGCCATGGCAGCCAGATCCTCATCCGACAGATTCTCCCTGGAAAGATTTACCTCCGGCGCCGCTGCTTCCTCTTCCAGATACCGGTCAATACTGGCGTCCACATCCCATTCCGCCCCGATCCCGCGCTTTAAAGCTGCCCGGATCTCATCCAGGGGCATATACCGGTCCACCCTTGGATTCCTGGCCGTTCCAAATACAAAGCCTGCCAGCAGAGTCCAGATGCTATAGGGCTGCTCCCCCTCCTGGTCAATATCCAGACAGTCCCGGGTATGCTTCTCTTCCAGATATAGCTTTGTATCCATCACAGCCCTGATGAACTGGTCATGGAGCGGTTCCCCATCCTCCTCCTTCAGAACCACAATCCGGCACAGTTCCTCCAGACCCAGTCCCAGGGCCAGGCAGGCTTTCAGATTCCGGCCGAAGCCTCCGGTTCCCACTGGACTGTCTGCAAACCGCTGCTTCCAGCATTCCAGAATCACGTCAGGTTCAAAATGCTTCTGCTCAAACCCATAAAATTCCTCGTCCTTCCCGCCCAGATAAAAGCATTCCAATACCGCCAGCTTCTCTGTCTCCTTAAGCGGCAGCTTTTTCACACGGCTGTACAGCCGGTCCATCTCACATCTGGCAGGAACGCGGATTGGCTCCTTCAGATACCGGTTGGCCAGCTCCACAGCCTTCCGGCACTGGCCCAGGGTGATATCCCCATGGATAAATGCTTTCTCCCCCAGCCGGTCCTCCATCAGGCAGGCAACCGCCAGCAGATACATGTGGTAAGGTTCCCCCTGGGTTTTATCATCCCAGAGGGAATAGGTATGGTTCACCCGTTCATCCTCCCAGTCATACCCCAGCCAGGCCGGCAGCGCCCCCATCATGGCATCGCCTGCTTCCGGATCTGCCTTCCGGTCCCCCACCAGGTCCCTGGGCACCCAGTAGGCCTCCGCCTCATTAAGGGTAAGGTAATCCATGGATGTACGCCACCCTCTCCCCCATTCCGTCTCCCGCTCCCTGGTTCGCGCGGCACACACCAGATCCCTGCCCCTGTAAGCAATGGTACGCCGCTCCGCAAAGGGCAGCGCATTCACCAGAACCAGAGTTTCCTCATATACCCGTTCCCACTCCTCCCGGGTGATGCTTTTCGATAATTCCTGATAAATAAAAATTCCCACAGGCTGCTCCTTTCTGAAATGGTTCACTGACGCTCTGTGGTTCTATTTTACTATATTTATTTGTTCCTGGCATTGGACTGTTAGTCCAAAAGGGGGTGTTTTATCCTGGTTTGTCTTTGTTTATGGTTTTCGGGGTGGATTTGGGGTATTGAAAAGGCGGCAACCGCATCATTCAGTACGATCTTAAGAATTTTAAAAATGTTGTTGCAGGTTCTTAGGGATATTTTCTTCTGCGCCAGTTTCCTTTGGAAAGCCAAAATCTGCCTGCGCTCAAGCTTTTGCAGCTTTACATCTCCCAACCCGGGAGAAATATGTCCAGGCTGTGGCCTCCGGCAGGCTTTAAAGTATCTTAGGACCTCTGTCCGTCTCATTATCCCCTTATCCTGTTTCCCGGTATCATCTGGCGTTCCTGCTTTCCCTTTCGGTACTCCCGTCCGCCCTGGCTGCTTTTGTATTCCGCTCTGTTGATGATATAGGTATATCAGTTATGTGCATAACAATCAATATTCATAATAGCCAAAGTTATGTACATATCCTTTACAATATGCTATACTTGTAAGGTAAGGTGGAGAAGATACCTTTATCCACGATTAATTATCCCATAAGAAAGAAGGCATTTTATGGCTTTATCCGATCAACGAAAAGGGTATTTATATGAATATCAAAAAGCAAAATTAAAGCGTATTCCTCTTGATGTGGCAAAAGAGAAATATGACCAAATCAAATCAGCCGCAGAAACAACTGGTGAATCTGTTAACGGATACATCAAAAAAGCTATTGATGAACGCATGGAGCGGGACAATCTTTCCCCCGCTGCCTCTGAAACCCCATAACCACCTGCCAGAAAGGAGCATCCCATGTCAGAAGTGTTAGCCCGTACCAACATATATACCGAAGAGGACTATTACAATTTACCGGAAAACGTCAGAGCCGAACTGATAGACGGTCAAATCTATTACATGTCGGCCCCCAGCAGGATACACCAGGAAATACTCATGTTCTTATCAAAAACCATTGCCAACTATATTGATTCTAAAAAAGGCCCCTGCAAGG
>CAJTOV010000109.1 GCA_910577765.1 uncultured Lachnospiraceae bacterium | reverse complement strand
CGATGCTTCTTGTCCGGCTATGCCGGACAAGAAGATGCCCCCCGTGAATAGTAACAGGTTTAAACAGGTGACGGGTAAAACGGAAAAACCCCCTTTTATTTCCAGCAAAAGTGTAGTATAATCGTTAAAGTTTACACAGAGAGAAGCTGGACAGGAGGAGAATTATGTTAGATTTAAGATTTGTCAGGGAGAACCCGGACCTTGTAAAGAAGAATATCGAGAATAAATTCCAGCATGAGAAGCTGCCCCTGGTGGACCAGGTGATTGAGCTGGATGCAAAGAACCGTGGGGCCAAGGCAGAGGCAGACAGCCTGCGGGCAGCCCGCAACAGGCTGTCCAAACAGATCGGCCAGCTTATGGGCCAGGGGAAGAAGGAGGAAGCCGAGGCGGTCAAGGCCCAGGTGGCTGCCAATGCCAGCCGTCTGGCAGAGCTGGAGGCCCAGGAGACCGAGCTGGAGGCCCAGGTTACCAGGATCATGATGACCATTCCCAATATCATTGATCCCAGTGTGCCCATCGGAAAGGATGACAGCGAGAATGTAGAGCTTGAAAAGTTCGGGGAGCCGGTGGTGCCGGACTTTGAGATTCCCTATCATACGGACATTATGAAACGCTTTGACGGCATTGACCTGGATGCAGCCGGGAAGGTGGCAGGCAATGGTTTCTATTACCTGATGGGGGATATTGCCAGACTTCACTCCGGGGTGATTTCCTATGCCAGGGATTTCATGATCGGACGGGGCTTTACCTACTGTGTGCCTCCTTTTATGATCCGCAGCAATGTGGTCACCGGGGTCATGTCCTTTGCGGAGATGGACGCCATGATGTACAAGATTGAGGGAGAGGACCTGTACCTGATCGGCACCAGCGAGCACTCCATGATCGGAAAGTTCATTGATACCATCACCCCCGAAGACCAGCTTCCCAAGACCCTTACCAGCTATTCCCCCTGCTTCCGCAAGGAGAAGGGCGCCCACGGCATTGAAGAGCGGGGCGTATACCGGATTCACCAGTTTGAGAAGCAGGAGATGATCGTGGTATGTAAGCCGGAGGAATCTCCCATGTGGTATGAGAAGCTGTGGCAGAACACCGTGGACCTGTTCCGCTCCCTGGATATTCCGGTGCGGACCCTGGAATGCTGCTCCGGCGACCTGGCTGACTTAAAGGTCAAGTCCTGCGACGTGGAAGCCTGGTCCCCCCGGCAGAAGAAATATTTTGAGGTGGGTTCCTGCTCCAATCTGGGAGATGCCCAGGCCCGCCGCTTAAAGATCCGTGTGGACGGGGAGAACGGCAAGTATTTTGCCCACACCCTTAACAACACGGTGGTGGCTCCGCCCCGGATGCTGATCGCGTTTCTGGAGAACAATCTCCAGGCAGACGGCAGCGTGCGGATTCCGGAGGTTTTAAGACCCTATATGGGCGGCATGGAACTTATGGTGCCAAAGAAATAGTTACTATTCACGGGAGAGGGCATCTTCTTGTCCGGCTATGCCGGACAAGAAGCAGTTTGGCAGGGGGCTGTGGCAAAATGGAAGAGTTTCACATTTTGCCACAGCCCCCGTTTGTCCGGCTACACCTCCTGAAGCTTCAGCTCCGGCACTGCCATCAGGGAATAATTGGTATGATAAATCACAAATCCAGGCGCCCCTCCGGCAGCCTTTTTTACGTGCTTTCTCTGTATATAGTCGATCTCTACCTTCTCATTGTCCCGCCCCCTGGAATAGTAGGCGGCCAGGGCTCCCGCTTCCTCAAAGACCCGGTCCGGCAGCTCCCTGCCTTCTGCCTTGACTACCACATGGGAGCCGGGGATTCCCTTGGCGTGGAACCACCAGTCATTGCCGCCTGCCACCTTGAAGGTGACCTCCTCGTTCTGGTAATTGTTCTTGCCCACATACATGTGGAATCCGTCAGAGGAAATATAGTGGTAGGGACGGCTGGTAATCTTCGGCCGTTTGCTGCCGGGAGCCCGTTTGTGGATGAAGCCGAACTCCATCAGTTCCTCTTTAATCTGTACCAGATCCTCCTCCTTTACCGCAATATCCAGGGCCGCGCTGATGGACTCTAAGTGGTCGATTTCCCGGCGGGTCTCCTGGGTCATGCCGGTCATGGCCTCAAAGGTCCGTTTCAGCTTGTTGTATTTTGCAAAATACTTCTGGGAATTCTCCCTGGCATCCATCTGGGGGTCCAAGGGAATGCGGATGTTCTCATTGGTATAATAGTTTAAGCATTCCAGCTCCTTTTCCCCGCCGGACAGCTCGTAGCCGTAGGTGTTGAGAAGCTCCCCATAGACCTTGTATTTGTCCCGCTTCTCCGTGTCTTTCATCTGTTTCATCTGAAGGTCGTACTTTTTGTAGTTGCGCTCCAGGGCAGTCTGGACGATCCGGCGCAGATCCACGGACTTCTGGCGGATGCGGGTGATGACATTCTTCTCCGCATAGTAGGCCTCCAGAAGCCGGCTTATGGTGGGGTAAGTCCTGGTCTGGTACTGGCTCCCCTCATATACGGTCAGGGGAACCGACGCATATTCCACCGGTTCCTCCCCCCGGTAGATGACACTGGGAGTAAAATGCCCCTGTTTCACATCGGACACCAGCAGGGAGAACATGTGGAACAGGTGGACCAGCTCGCTGTCGGCCAGTTCCGTGGCAGACCGGTCCCCGTCCAAGGAAGCCAGGTGGCACAGCTCCGTGGCTATGACCGGGCTGATGCCCGTAAGCTTCTGGTAAAGGGCCTTCTGCAGGGGCAGGGCCGTATGGCGGATCAGGTCCCCGAAGGCATCCTCCGTAATGGTCAGAGGGTCCATCTTCTCCGTGGTATGGGGGATAAAATAGCTTCTTCCGGGAAGCACCTCCCGCACGGAGCTGACCTGGGCCGAGATATGCTTGATACTGTCCAGGATGATGCCGTCCTCCTTACAGAAGATGATGTTGCTGTGCTTGCCCATAAGCTCGATGATCAGACGTTTCCGGCACAGGTCTCCCAGCTCGTCCAGATGTTCGATCTCCAGTTCGATAATCCGTTCCAGCCCCGGCTGGGACACCCGGACAATATGCCCGCTGCCGATATGCTTGCGCAAAAGCATACAGAAGTTAGGTGCCGTCAGGGGCGAAGGCTTGTTGGTCTCCGTAAAAAATACCAGCGGCAGGCTGGCGCTGGCTGAGACAGAGAGACGGAAGGTCTCTTTCCGGTTCTTCACCGTAATCATCAGTTCGTCCTTTTCCGGCTGGGCGATCTTGCTGATCTTTCCTCCTTCCAGCCGCTCCTGGATATCTTTTGTCAGGTTTGCAATTACAATTCCGTCAAATGCCATAATAATCTCCAATCTGCCGCTTGTAAAAGGGGCATGGTGTATTCAGAATGATGGGGCGTCCGCCGCATGTATGAGGTGGTGTTCACCAGGGGGGCGGGGCGGGGGAGTTTCCTGCCGCCGGGCTTTCTTCTTGTCCCCGGAAAGCGTCGGGGACAAGAAGCATCGGGCGTTCACCCGATGGGGAAAACCAGATAAAAACAGACTTACAAGCCAGCTTGACGTCTGTTTTTTCTGGTTTTCCCCGCCCTGTGAACTATTATTCTTCATTATACAAGAATCATATTCCCTTTACAAGCAGTATTGACTTGTTTTTCCAGATGACTTATAATGGTATCTATCTATGGCAAAGGAGCAGCAGAACAAATGATCAGGAGTATGACCGGTTTTGGGCGGTGGGAGACGGTTACGGAGGAATACAGGATTTCTGTGGAGATGAAGGCAGTGAATCACCGGTATCTGGATATGGGGATCAAGATGCCCAGGAAATTCAACCTGTTTGAGGCAGCAGTCCGCAACCTGCTTAAGCATTACATCCAGCGGGGGAAGGTGGACGTCTATATTGCCTACGAAGACTATACGGAAGAGAAGCTTTGCCTAAAGTATAACAGTTCCCTGGCATCGGAATATATGGATTACTTCCAGAAGATGCAGGAGCGTTTCGGAATTGAGAACGATGTGAAGGTTTCCGTGCTGGCCCGGATGCCGGAGGTGCTGACCATGGCCCAGGCTCCGGAGGATGAGGAACAGATGTGGAAGCAGCTTTCCCAGGTGGTGGAGGAAGCGGCAAAGCACTTTGTGGAGTCCAGGGTCCAGGAGGGGGAGAAGCTGAAGGCAGACCTTCTGGGCAAGCTGGATTATATGGAGAGCCTGGTGGATTTCATTGAGGCGCGGTCCCCGGAGATCCTAAAGGAGTACCGGGCCCGCCTGGAAGACAAGGTACGGGAGCTTCTGGACAACACGGCCCTGGATGAGGCCCGGATTGCGGCGGAGGTGGTGATCTACGCGGACAAGATCTGTGTGGATGAGGAGACGGTACGCCTGCGCAGCCACATCAACGCCACCCGGACAGAACTGAACAAAGGCGGCAGTGTAGGCCGGAAGCTGGACTTTATTGCCCAGGAGATGAACCGGGAATCCAACACCATCCTCAGCAAGTCCACCAGCCTGGACATCTCCCAGCGGGCCATTGCCCTGAAAACCGAAATCGAGAAAGTGAGAGAACAGATACAGAACATTGAATAGCACAGGGCAGTGGGGAAACAGACCGGCGGATATCCGCGCCGTGGCTGCACAGAAGCGGCAAAGGGGAGCCGGGCTGCACTGCACATATATGTAGGGGAGGTAATCTATGGGTCATAAAGGTATTTTGGCCGTGGTTTCCGGTTTCTCCGGAGCCGGCAAGGGCACCCTGATGAAGGCGCTGCTGGAGCATTACCCGGACCAGTACGCCCTGTCCATCTCAGCCACCACCAGAAGCCCCAGGGCCGGGGAGGAGCACGGACGGGAGTATTTTTTCCTGACCAGGGACCAGTTTGAAGAACTGATCCAAAAGGAAGCGCTGATCGAATATGCCTGCTATGTAGGCAACTATTACGGCACCCCCAGGGACTATGTGCTGGAGCAGATGGAGAAGGGGAAGGATGTGATCCTGGAGATTGAGATCCAGGGCGCATTAAAGGTCAAGGAGCGTTTTCCGGACACCCTGCTTCTGTTTGTGACACCCCCCAGCGGGGCGGAGCTGGAGCGGCGGCTGCGGAGCCGAGGCACCGAGACCCAGGAGGTCATTGCCGGGCGGCTGGGGAGGGCGGCTGAGGAGGCTGCTTATATGGACCGGTATGAGTATCTTCTGGTCAACGACGACCTGGAGGTGTGCATGGAAGAGATGCACCGGCTGATCCAGGCCCAGCACCACAGAATCAGCGGCTGCCAGGAGCTGGTGGAATCCATAAAGAAAGAGCTGGAAGGCTACCGGTAATCCCGGCAGGGAAAGCAGCAGATACAGACAACAACAGGTATCCCTTTGAAAGGAGAATTTTATGTTACATCCATCTTATACAGATCTGATCAATGTGGTCAACAGTGATGTGGAGCCGGGAGAGCACCCGGTAGTACAGAGCCGGTATTCCATTGTCCTGGCTACGGCCAAGCGGGCCAGACAGCTGATTGCCGGGGAGGAGGCACTGGTTATGGCGCCGCCGGAGAAAAAGTCTCTGTCCGTAGCTGTGGAGGAACTTTACGAGGGCAAGGTCAAGATCGTAGGCGAGGACGACAGCGACAATGAAGAAGAGGAAACCGATACCAGGGAATAGAAAGGAAACCGTTCAGGGGAACGCTGGACGGCTGCAGGGAAAGAGCTGTCTCATAGGAATATGGTGAGACGGCTTTTTACAATGATACAACGTGGAGAATTGACATGAAAATATTGTGTGTTTCACTTGGATGTGACAAGAACCTGGTAGATACGGAGCGGATGCTGGGGCTTCTGGGTCGGGACGGTCACACCTTTACGGACGATGAAGCGGAAGCAGAGGCGGTTCTGGTCAATACCTGCTGCTTCATCGGGGATGCCAAGGAGGAAAGCATCAACACGATCCTGGAGATGGCGGAGCTGAAAAAGACCGCCCGGTGCCGGGTGCTGCTGGTGGCCGGATGCCTGGCCCAGAGATATAAAGAGGAGATCCTTACCGAGATTCCGGAGGTGGATGCCATCATCGGCACCAGCTCCTATGATGCCATTGCCCAGGTTCTGGACCAGGCCCTTAAGGGAGAGTCCGTGTCCTGCTTCCGGGATATCAATGGGCTTCCTGCGCCCCAGGAGGGACGGATGCTGACTACCGGAGGCCATTATGCCTTTTTAAAGATTGCCGAGGGCTGCGACAAGCACTGTACCTACTGCATCATTCCCAGCCTCCGGGGAAGCTACCGGAGTGTGCCTGTGGAGCAGCTGGTGGCGGAGGCAGAGGACCTGGCGGAAAAGGGGGTGCGGGAGCTGATTCTGGTGGCCCAGGAGACCACGGTGTACGGAACGGACCTGTACGGCCGCAAGGCCCTGCCGGAGCTTCTGGAAAGGCTTGCCAGGATTCCCGGTCTTTACTGGCTCAGGCTCCAGTACTGCTATCCGGAGGAGATCACGGAGGAACTGATCGAAACCATCCGCAGGGAAGAGAAAATCTGTCATTATCTGGATATTCCCATCCAGCATGCCAGCGACCGGATTCTGAAGCGCATGGGCCGCAGGACCAGCAAGGCACAGCTAAAGGAGATCATCAAAAAGCTGCGCCGGGAGATCCCGGACATTGCCCTGCGGACCACCCTGATCAGCGGCTTTCCCGGGGAGACCGGGGAAGATCATCAGGAGCTTCTGGAGTTTGTGGACGAGATGGAGTTTGAGCGGCTGGGGGTATTTGCCTACTCGGCAGAGGAGGACACCCCTGCGGCCACATTTTCGGACCAGATTCCGGACCAGGTCAAGGAAGAACGCCGGAATGAGCTTATGGAGCTGCAGCAGGAGATCGCTTTTGAACGGTCCGAAGCCCAGGTGGGCCGGGTGCTGGATGTGATGATTGAGGGCAAGGTGGCGGATGAACCGGCCTATGTGGGGCGTACCTATATGGACGCGCCCGGGGTGGACGGCTACATCTTTGTAAACAGCGGGGAGCTGTTTCTGTCCGGGGACTTTGTCCGGGTCAGGGTGACAGGGGCAGCGGAATATGACTTGATCGGGGAGGTATATGATGAATCTGCCAAATAAACTGACCGTACTGCGGGTGCTTCTGATTCCCTTTTTCGTGGCGGCCCTTCTGGCCGGAGACGGGCAGATTCCCACGCTGCGGTATGTGTCGGCTGCCATTTTCATAGTGGCCAGCCTCACGGATATGCTGGACGGAAAGATTGCCCGGAAATATAACCTGGTGACCAACTTCGGCAAGTTCATGGACCCTCTGGCCGACAAGCTGCTGGTGTGCGCGGCCCTGATCTGCCTGGTGGAGTTAAAGCAGATTCCGGCCTGGATGGTGATCATTATTGTCAGCCGGGAGTTTACCATCAGCGGATTCCGGCTGGTAGCCGCGGAGCAGGGCATTGTCATTGCGGCCAGTTACTGGGGAAAGTTCAAGACCACCTTCCAGATGATCGCGGTGGTACTGATGATTCTCAATATTAAGGCCCTGGGACTGGTGACGGACCTGATGGTATGGGTGGCCCTGATCCTGACCGTGGTCTCCCTGGTGGATTATGTTGCCAAAAACCATAAGATTCTGACGGAAGGAACAATGTGATATGGTAGTAGAACTGGTATCAGTGGGAACGGAGCTGCTTCTGGGCAATATTGTCAACACCAATACCCGGTATCTTGCAGAGAAATGCGCCCTTCTGGGGCTGTCCATGTACCATCAGGTGGTGGTAGGAGATAACCATGACCGGCTGGCGGAAGTGGTGCGCACGGCCCTGGGCCGTGCGGATGTTGTGATTTTTACCGGAGGGCTGGGGCCCACGGAGGATGATATAACCAAAGAGGTATGTGCGGAGGTTATGGGCCTTCCCCTGGTGGAGGATGCCCACACGCGGCAGCGGATTGAAGAGTATTTCCGCAACAATATCTATAAGCGGATCACCGACAACAACTGGAAGCAGGCCCTGGTGCCTTTGGGGGCCAGGGTTCTGGACAATGACAACGGCACGGCGCCGGGACTGATCCTGGAAAAGAACGGCAAGGCGGCAGTGCTTCTTCCGGGACCGCCCAACGAACTGTATCCCCTGTTTGAGGAACAGGTATCCCCGTATCTTCAGAATCTCCAGCCGGAGGTAATCCGGTCCCAGATGGTGAAGATCTGCGGCATCGGGGAAAGCGGTGTGGAGGAGCGGCTGCTGGACTTAATCGACGGACAGACCAATCCCACCATCGCCACCTACGCCAAGACCGGGGAGGTCCATGTCCGGGTCACTGCCAGGGCCGCCGACGAGCAGGAGGCCAGGAAGCTGGTGAAGCCGGTGGTAAAAGAAATCAAAAGCCGCCTGGGAGACTGTGTGTACACCACCCGGGAGGATGAGACCCTGGAGATGGCGGTGGTGCGCCTTCTGCACAAGTACGGGCTTACGGTGGCTACGGCGGAATCCTGCACCGGCGGCCTGATTGCCGGACGCCTGGTCAATGTGCCCGGGGTGTCGGATGTGTTCCGGGAGGGCTTTGTCACCTATTCCAACAAGGCCAAGCGGAAATACCTGGACGTAGGCAAGGGCACTCTGAAAAAATACGGGGCCGTCAGCGAGCAGACTGCCAAGGAAATGGCCATCGGCGGTGCATTTGCCTCGGACAGTGACCTGTGCATTGCGGTTACCGGGATCGCCGGGCCGGACGGAGGCGGTGAGGACAAGCCGGTGGGCCTGGTGTATATTGCGGCTTACATGAAGGATACGGTTACCGTGGAGGAATACCGGTTCAAGGGAAACCGGCAGAAGATCCGGGAGCAGACAGTGGTCAAGGCCCTGGACCTTCTTCGGCGGTCGATTCTGAAGCATTATATGTAAGGCCAGGGCGGCGCAGGAGCCTTTGGCCGGCGGGTCCGCAGGGAATGGCCGGACTTGTGGCCGGATGGGGCAGAAACGTGGAAGTGGGGAGCAGATGTATGCGGTGGTACAGTCATCTATACGTGGGGGACAGGGCAAAGAAGGACCGGTACCGGATCATTCAGGGGGTCCGGTACGGGAAGCTGCAGCCGGAAGTATATGTGATTACTCCGCCCCAAAATGGCAAGAATATTCTTGAGATCTATCCCTCTGCCATGCTGCTTCTGCCTCCGTACCGGGATGAGGACTATCTGGTGGTGGGAATCGCAGTTACATACTGGGAGGCCCTGGAGGTGGTGGGCAGAATCGTGGATGATCTGTACCGGCAGACAGGAGACTTCTGTCTGGACAGCCTGATTGGGGATGTGGAAGAATGATAACAGCTACGATATTCACGGTTTTAAAGATCGCCGGACTGGTTCTGCTGGCGCTTCTGGCCCTGGTGGTGGCTGTGGCGGCGCTGGTACTTCTGGTGCCGGTCCGCTACCGGGTAACCGGCACTTACCAGGAAAAGCTCCAGGGGGAGGCAGTGGTAAGCTGGCTTTTTCACCTTCTGTCCTGCCGGGTATCTTATGACCGGGAGCTGGCTGTGGTGGTGCGGATTCTGGGATTCCCCATCCGGCTGGCAGGCGGGGACAGCAGGGAAGGCCCGGAACCCGCCCTTGCCGGGGGAGAATCCGGGGACAACATGCTTCCGGGCGGGGAAGCCGGAAGGGCCGGGGCAGGAGATACCGGGGGCCTGCCGGAGGGACAGAAGGGGACAAACGTCCAGGGGCCCGGGGAATCGGATACCGGATCCATGGGGGACGGGGCATCCCGGACAGAGAGCCGGGATGCGGAGAAGGAAACGTCCGGGGGCAGAAAGAAGAAGCGGCGGCCCAGGGAGAAAAAAGAAAAGCACAGATTTTCTTTTTCCGGTTTTTGTGCTAAACTGAGGAAAAAGGCGGCCGATGCAGCCGGGAAGCTTCAGGATATCCGGAACCGGGTCCGGGAGCTTCTGGAGAAAAAGGACCGGCTGGAGGCATTTCTCAGGGACAGGAGCAACCAGGCAGCCTTCCGGATGCTGAAAGACCGGGTCCTTGACATTCTGAAGCATATGTTCCCGCGGACGTGTAAAGGCAGATTCCGGTTCGGCTTTGAGGACCCTTACGACACAGGGCGAATCCTCACTTATGCGGCGCCTTTCTACGGTCTTTATGCCGGTAAGGTGGAGCTGGTTCCGGTGTTTGAAGAAAAGGTGCTGGAGGGAGAACTGACGGCCGGGGGCAGAGTGGGTCTGGGGTATCTGGCAGTGACAGGAGTGCGGGTTCTGCTGGACCGGAATTTCCGCAGGCTTTTAAAACAGCTGAGAAGGAGGAAGCAGTATGGCGGATAATCATTTTGTGACAACCGTGGAGGCCCTGTTTAAAGGCATGGACCAGTTTGTCACCACAAAGACCGTAGTGGGGGAGGCAGTGAAGGTGGATGACGCCATTATTCTGCCTCTGGTGGATGTGACCTGCGGCATGGCAGCCGGCTCCTTTGCGGAGAATGCAAAACACAACGGGGGCGGAGGCATGAGTGCCAAAATGAGCCCCAGCGCCATTCTGGTGATCCAGAACGGTGTCACAAAACTGGTCAATATCAAGCAGCAGGATGCGGTTACCAAGGTTCTGGACCTGGTGCCGGATCTGGTGAATAAGTTTACAAAGAAGAACAGTATCTCGCCGGAGGCCATCCGGGCCGCAGAGGACCTGGCGGCTGAGGCGGTTCAGGCAGAAGAGCAGGCGGCCCGGGAGGCAGAGGAATAGCCGGGCAGCCGCGACAGCCGGAGCGGTTCAGGGGCTAATTTGTGCATGGATACCCCCGGATGTTCATATAGTATCCTATAGAAGCGTTGACGGGGCGGGGAAAACTGGACGAAAACAGACGTCAAGCAGGCTTGTAAGACTGTTTTTGTCCGGTTTTCTGCACAGGGCGAATGCCCGATGCTTCTTGTCCGGCATAGCCGGACAAGAAGATTTCCCCGCGAACATAGAAGAATAAGGGGTTCCGGTATGAAGCGCGTATTTGGCCTGATGCTGTTTTGTTTTGGAATCGGGATGGCACTGATGCTGTTTATCCCGCTTACGTTGGCCACCCTGATCTTTGTCATCGGGTGCCTGACACTGGGGTATTATCTGTTCTGTGCATAGAGAGAACGGGGGTGGGGTCTGTCCGGACCATAGGGCAGGAGAGAGGGCGTAATTTCCTGCGGAATCGAAAAAAGGCCGCCGCTTTCGCGACAGCCTTCAGGTTCCTTCCAGATATGCTTATGCTCTCTCTACTAATCCGGAACGTAAGCAGGATGTACATACATACATCTTCTTCACGCCGCCATTGACCTTGACCCTGACGGATTTGATGTTTGCTCTCCAGATTGCATTGGATCTTCTATGGGAGTGGCTCACGTTGTTACCAAAGTGGGCAGCTTTTTCACAGATTGCACATTTAGCCATGATTGCACCTCCTTAACCGCAAATTGTCTTCTGCCAGGCAGAAAACACAACATATGTATAATAACAGATTAGTCAGGATTTGGCAAGAGAAAAATGAAATTTATTGTAAAAACTTTGGAATAGACACAATATCCTGTATATGATATAATTAATCAGTTAAGAATTGCCTAAAGACAGGACAGGACAGCCGGTCCGGTGCCGGAACAGTTAGCTGTATGTTGGGAAAGTGTGTGTTTTTGCATTTTCCCTGACTGGATTCAAATACGCTCCAGGGAGGAAGGGGCACTTTAGGAAAGTATGGAGGGGTCTATATGAAGGGACGCATCAATAATAAGATGGGCGAGATCCGGATCAGCTCGGATGTCATCGCTTTATACGCCGGTACGGCGGCGGTTGAATGCTTCGGGATCGTGGGGATGGCTGCGGTCAGTATGAAGGACGGCCTTGTGAAGCTGCTTAAGAGGGAGAGCCTTGCCCGGGGGATCCATGTGCAGATCGAGGACAACCACATCGGGCTGGAGTTCCATGTAATCGTGGCTTATGGGGTCAGCATCTGTGCCGTGGCGGACAACCTGATCGCCAATGTAAAATACAAAGTCGAAGAATTCACCGGCATGGAAGTTGACAAGATCAATATCTATGTAGAAGGTGTACGAGTGATAGATTAAGGAGGACCTACCGGTGAATTTACAAGTGATTGACGCTGAACTGATGCAGAAGGCATTTCTGGCCGGTGCCAGAAGTCTGGAGCGCAAGAAGGAATGGATCAATGAGTTGAATGTATTTCCGGTTCCCGACGGGGATACAGGCACCAATATGACGATGACCATCATGACAGCGGCCAGGGAAGTGGCTGCTCTTGAGAAGCCTACCATGGAGAGCCTTTCCAGGGCCATCTCATCCGGCTCCCTGCGGGGTGCACGGGGCAATTCGGGGGTGATTCTTTCCCAGCTGTTCCGCGGCTTTACCAGAAAGATCCGGGGGGCAGAACAGGTGGATGTGACTGTCCTTGCGGCTGCATTTGCCCATGCTGCAGAGACAGCCTACAAGGCCGTGATGAAGCCCAAGGAGGGGACGATCCTGACAGTTGCCAAAGGCATGTCGGAGAAAGCCCAGGAGCTTGCACCCCAGTCGCAGGATATTGTGGAATTCGTCACAAGGGTCATCGAGCATGGCGACTATGTGCTGAGCCAGACACCGGAGATGCTTCCGGTCCTCAAGCAGGCCGGCGTGGTGGATTCCGGCGGCCAAGGGCTTATGCAGGTGATGAAGGGTGCCCTGGACGGGCTTATGGGACGGGAGGAGGATTTCTCCCTGGAGGAGTCACCGTCCGCCGGAGCCGGGGCGGCGGCTGGGGCTGGCAGTGACCA
>CAJTOV010000108.1 GCA_910577765.1 uncultured Lachnospiraceae bacterium | reverse complement strand
TACCGATGATGCCCAGATCCGGCTGGTAGGTCTGCATGGACTCGCCGGTAAAGGTGATGTCACATCCTCCCTGGGTCAGAATGGACTGGATCATGTCCACCTCGGTGCCAAGCTGGCTGTTGGGGTATACGTTGACTGCGATCCGGCCGCCGGACTCTGCTTCCACATATTCCTTGAATTTCAGTGCGCCCTGGTGCCAGGAATCCCGCTCGTCGTTGATGTGGCCGATGTTGATCTCGAATTCCGCTTTTCCGCCGGAGGAAGCGGCGGTGGTTTCCCCGGACCCGCCGGCTGCCGCGGCAGTGGTGGCCGGTGCAGAGCCGGACCCGCCGCCGCAGGCGGTCAGGGACATGACCATGGCGGAGACAAGCAGGATTGCAATTGACTTTCTGGTTCTTTTCATACGGTTACTCCCTTTCTATGTTTACTTGAAAATTGGTTTGTAAGGGGCTGTGGAAAACGGATTTCCACAATGCTATTCCCATGGTAATATATTGCCATAGGACCTGCATGTTTTCTATCTTAAAAATAGCCAGTAATGGTGGGCTGAAATTGTGCAATATATCCTAAATTAACGATTTCTTAACGGATAAAATTGTATTTTTCTTCTATAATACATGAAAGATTAAGCGAAAACGGAGAAAAAATCATATATTTTTTATAAGATTTTACAAGGGATAAAAAGGGCCGTTAACGGAAATTTAACGGGGATTTTAAGGAAAATACAAGAAAAAACCAGGGAAAAAGAGAAATATGGCGCTGCTTTCGGATGTGTAATATATTAGCAATGGGGCTCTGTTAAGAGCGTATAAAGTTCTCTTGTCACCAGGTTAACGAAGACGTTGTAAACCGCAGGATTCCCGGAGGCATCTTAAGGGAGGGAAGCCAAAAAGGGACTGGCACAAAATGCCATGTTTCCATAATATGCAGATGATATCCGTGGGATATCAGAGCTGCATATTGCAGAAATCTGTCATTTTGCGGCAGTCCCTTTTGGTATATAAGTTAATCCTCTGCTATATTTACCACAACCTTCATGTAGTTGCCCGGGTTTTTCTCAATGTCAATCACGGTCTCCGGTGCTTCCGCCAGGGAGATGGTCTTGGTGAGAATCTTCTGTACATCCACCTTCCTGGTGTAGATCAGCTCAATGGCTTCCTCGAACTCGCCGGCACTGGTCCGGGCACCGCGGATGTCCACTTCCTTTTTGGTGATCACATCCGTGGGCATGGGAGTCTCGTTCTTGGGCCATCCGGTAAGAGTAATGCGGCCTGCATTGCTGACCAGCTTTAAGGTGGAAAGCACGGCTGCATTGGCGCCGCTGCACTCCATCACCTGCTGGGCCATATGGCCGCCGGTGATCTCCCGGACTCTTGCCTCAGCGTCCTCGGTGCCGGAATTGATCACATATTCAACGCCCAGCTCCCTGGCAAAGTCCAGGCGCTCCTGCACCAGGTCAATGAGAATTGCGTGGGCGTCATATGCCTGGGCAATCATGGCTGCCAGAAGGCCGATGGGGCCGGCTCCGATGATGGCGCAGTATTCGCCGGCTTTCAGGCCGCCTCTGTGGATGCCGTGAAGGGAGATGGTCAGGGGCTCTGCCATGGCAGCGTCGGTCCAGCTCATGTCGTCAGGCATCTTCACCAGCATATTGGCCGGATGGCAGAAATACTCGGCCATACCGCCGTCTACATGGACACCAAGGACCTTTAAGCTGGTGCAGCAGTTGGTGCGGCCAATGCTGCAGGGATAGCAGTCTCCGCAGTACAGATAGGGGTCTACGATGACCTTGTCTCCCACCTTAAAGCCCTTGGGATTGTCCTCGGGAATGGATTCGATGATACCGGCCAGCTCATGGCCGATGACCCTGGGGTAGGATACCAGGGAGTTGGTACCGCGGAAAGCCCCGATATCGCTGCCGCAGATGCCGGCGGTCTTGATCCGGATCAGTGCCTCGCCCGGGCCGGGAACCGGCTTCTCCAGTTCTACCAGTGCGATCTCTCTTGGTTTCTCCAGTTTTACAGCTTTCATGATAGCTTCTCCTTATATAGTTATTATTGATGCAGAACAGCCGCCAAAACCGGGGCCGGCACATCCTGTGGCCAGGCAGGACGGCTGTCTGCAAAGAAACTGCGGGCTGGCAGCCGCCGGCCTTACGCGAAGGTAAGGGCGATCTTGCGGATGGACGGATCACGGCTGTCTACAAAATCAAATGCTTCCTGGGCCTTCTCTAAGGGGAAGGTGTGGGAGACGGTGCCGTTTAGATCCAGCTTGCCTTCGTTGATCAGCCGGATGGCATCGCCGAAGCGCTTGTTCTGTAAGCGGGAGCCCCGTACATCCAGCTCCTTGGAGGTGATCAGGAACTGGTTCACTTCCGTGGGAGCCACGGAAAAGCCCATGGTCATGACACGTCCTGCATTGCCGGTGGCCTTTAACAGGGACATCAGGGAATCTTTGGTGCAGGCGGAATCAATGGACACGGTGGAGCCGTGGCCGAAGGTGTATTCCTTTACCTTCTCCACCAGGTCTTCCTTCAGCACGTTGATGGTGTATTTGGCACCGTTCTCCTTTGCAGCCTCCAGCTTCTCGTCCATAATGTCTGCCACGATAATGTGGTCGCACATGAGCCGGGCAATCTTTAAGATGGAGCTGCCCAGGGCGCCGGAGCCGAAGATCAGAAGCATGTCATCTTTGGTAAGCTCCGCGCGGCTGCAGGACTGGATGGCAATGGTAGTGGGTTCGATCATAATGGCGTCGGTGTCGGAGATGGAGTCCGGCAGCAGATAGCAGTCTGATTCGGGAACCGCAATGAATTCCCGGTATCCGCCGTCAATATGGACGCCTCTTACGGCCAGGTTGTCACAGACATTGCCTCTGCCGATTTTGCAGGGATAGCAGTGGCCGCAGTTGGTGACCTGGTTGACGATGACCCGGTCCCCTGGTTTCAGGCCGGAGACTCCGGGGCCTACCTGGTCTACCCGGCCTACCATCTCATGGCCGATGACCCGGGGATAGGTGGCAGCGGCATTGGTACCATGGTAGATGCCTACATCGGAACCGCAGATGCCGGCGGCAGTCATCTTAATGAGCACATTGTTCTTCTCGTCAATCACCGGCTTTTCCATGTCAATGATCTTCAGTTCGTTTGGCTTTACAATCTGTACAGCTTTCATAGATTCGATTCTCCCTTTTGGTGTGTGTTGGAAATATAGGAAAAGGAGCCGGGCGCACGGATAACCAGGATGCGGTGTCCGGCACACGGGTGAGACCTTGGCCTATATTGAAAATGGTTGCATCTTCCATACAAGTAATCATACATAAAAAAAGCAAAAACGTCAATAGGGACGGAAGGAAAAGTGTAAAATTAGGGGAAATAGCTAAAAATGGAAGGAAAGAATTGGTAAAAATACCAGGGGGAATTTTGAAAGAGGGAAAACTACCATACAAGATAGCGGCGATGGCAGGGGGAGTTCCAGGCGGTATGCTTTGGAAAAAGCTTCCCCGTTTGCGGGTTTCGGAGGAAGCTTTTTTCAGAGCTGGCAGCCGGCGGGCCTGGGGGAAGGGATTTTCAGGCGGTTTTGGCGGCTGCGGGTCAGATCCCTTCCGCAATTTCCAGAATGAGCCTCCGGGAATCTTCCCAGCCCAGACAGGGGTCGGTGATGGATTTGCCGTAGGTACCTTCACCGATTTTCTGGCAGCCTTCTTCGATGTAGCTTTCGATCATGACGCCCCGGATGAAGTCCTTTAAATCCGCCGAGTGGCGGCGGCTGTGGAGGACTTCCTTGACGATGCGGATCTGCTCCCTGAACTGCTTGTTGGAGTTGGAGTGGTTGGCATCTACAATGACAGCCGGGTTCTGGAGGCTGCGTTCCGTGTAGAGCCGGTGAAGCAGGATCAGATCCTCATAGTGGTAGTTGGGCAGGCACTGGCCGTGTTTGCTGACGGCACCACGGAGGATGGTGTGGGTCCAGGGGTTGCCCTGGGTCTTGACCTCCCAGTCCCGCATAATGAAGTCGTGGCCATGCTGGGCGGCCTGGACCGAGTTGAGCATCACGGAAAGATCGCCGCTGGTAGGGTTCTTCATGCCTACAGGCACGTGGCAGCCGCTGGAGATCAGGCGGTGCTGCTGGTTCTCCACGGAGCGGGCGCCTACGGCAATGTAAGACATGATGTCATCCAGATAGCTGACATTATCCGGGTAGAGCATCTCGTCTGCGGTGGAAAGCCCGGTCTCCATCAGGACCTGCATGTGGAGATGGCGGATGGCCCGGAGTCCCTCGGCCATGCTGGGACGCTTCTCCGGGTCAGGCTGGTGGAGCATGCCTTTGTAGCCCTCGCCGGTGGTCCGGGGCTTGTTGGTGTAGACCCGGGGGATGATCAGAAGCCTGTCCTTTGTCTCTTCCTGGAGGGCCGTAAGGCGGCTGGCATAGTCCAGCACAGAATCCTCATTGTCCGCGGAGCAGGGGCCGATGATTACCAGAAACCGGCTGCTCTGTCCCGTAATAATGTCCTTTGCTTCCTGGTCCCGGGCAGCCTTGACGGCAGCATACTGGGCGGGAAGGGGGAAGAGTTCCTTAATCTCGGCAGGGGTTGGCAGTTTATTTAAAAATTCGAATCCCATAGGTGAATTCCTCCTTGTACAATAGCTTGCATTGGCTAAGTGTTCCTATTATAATATGTAGATAACAAAAATTCAACAGGTCTTTGAAAATAGGGGAGGCGGTTCTGTGAAGCTGGGAGTAGTGGGAAATGGAATGATTGTGTCGTGGCTGTTCCGGGATATCCGGGAGCTGCCGCAGATTACGGTGGAGGCGCTCTGTGTACGGGAGCGGAGTCTGGAGAAGGGGAAGGCCCTGGCCGTAGAGCATGGGGTGAAAGCCTTGTATACGGATTATGACCGGTTTCTGGGGGAAGGGGATTTTGACACGGTGTATTTGGGCATTGTGAACAGTGAGCATTTTTCCTATGCCCGAAAGGCCCTGGAGGCCGGAAAGCATGTGATCTGCGAAAAACCCTTTACGGTCCGGGCAGAGGAGCTGCGGATTCTGGCGGCAGAGGCCAGGGAGCGGGGGCTCTTTCTTTGGGAAGCGTTTAAGGTGCCTTACAGTCCGGTATTCCAGGCAATGAAAGCACACTTAGGGGAGGTGGGGAAGATCCGCATGGTACAGTGCAGCTACTGCCGGGTGTCCAGCCGCTATGACCGGTATCTGGCCGGGGAGATTCATCCGGCCTTTGACCCGGAGAAGGGGGGCGGGTGCCTGTATGACATCAATCTGTATAACCTGCACCTGGCGGTCTGGCTACTGGGAAAGCCGGAGCAGGTCCATTATTTTGCAAACCGGGGATACAATGGCATCGACATTTCCGGGACCGTGATTTTACAGTATCCGGATTTCCAGGGGGTCTGCATGGCTGCCAAGGATTCCACCAGCCCCTGTTACAGCCTGGTCCAGGGAACCGGCGGGTATATCCGGGTGGAAGGGCCCGCCAGCGCTCCGGTCTATGCAGAACTGGTTAAGAAGGACGGAAGTGCCAGCCGGATCGGCGAGGACGCTTCAGGCGGCGCCCTGACCGACGAGCTGCGGGAGTTTGCCAGACAACTGGAAACAGGGGACCGGACAGCCTGCTATGGGATGCTGGACCACTGTGTGGGGGTGATGGAGGTGGTGGAGGCCTGCCGCTTCTTTTGGAAACCCCTTGACAAAACCGGCTTCTCCGGCTATAATCACCCCATAGCCGGGTGCCTTCCCCTTGCCAGGGAAGGAGCCGGGGAAAATTCATAGAGTCAGGCGATGATAAGAAGAAGTAGCAGACAGAAGTCCCACACAGAAAGCTGCCGGTGGATGAGAGGCGCGTGGAAGGCTGGCTGTGAATACATCTTTGAGCTTCGCACCCAACGGAAGGCAGCTTTTTAAGCGCATGTGATCCGGTGATTCTGGAAGAGGCATGCAGGGCAGACCATCCCAGTAGGCTGCGACGGTATACCTGCACCCGTTATCGTGCTAGAATATCACGGAACATGGCTGCCCTGGTTTGTATCCTTCCAGGTGTCTGCTCCGGGTCTTCGATAAGGTAGGCAGTGCAGGCTGTCTATGAATAAAAGGTGGTACCACGGGAATATGCCTCGTCCTTTTTTGGACGGGGTTTTTTGCAGTTTTGCAGTGCTGCAGAAGTGACAGCCGGCTTCTTGTTTTCAGAACCCCAATACTATGATATAAGGAAAAGGAGAATGATGATGAACTGTTACGAGGAACTGGTAGCCCGGGGCCTGATCGCCCAGGTCACCAATGAAGAGGAAATTAAGAAAATGGTCAATGCGGGAAAGGCCGTCTTTTACATCGGCTTTGACCCTACGGCAGACAGCCTCCATGTGGGGCATTTCATGGCCTTGTGTCTGATGAAACGGCTGCAGATGGCAGGCAACAAGCCTATCGCCCTGATCGGCGGCGGTACCGGCATGGTGGGAGATCCCTCCGGCCGCACGGATATGCGCCAGCTGATGACCGTGGAGACTATCCAGCACAACTGCGAGTGCTTCAAGAAGCAGATGAGCCGGTTTATCGATTTTTCCCAGGGCAGGGCCCTGATGGTCAATAACGCGGACTGGCTTTTGGAATTAAACTATGTGGAGCTTCTGCGGGAAGTAGGCGCCTGCTTTTCCGTCAACAACATGCTGCGGGCCGAGTGCTACAAACAGCGGATGGAAAAGGGCTTAAGCTTTCTGGAGTTTAACTACATGATCATGCAGAGCTATGATTTCTATATGCTGTTTCAGAAGTACGGCTGCAACATGCAGTTCGGCGGCAATGACCAGTGGAGCAACATGCTGGGCGGCACCGAGCTGATCCGCCGCAAGCTGGGCGAAGACGCCCACGCCATGACCATTACCCTGCTGTTAAATTCCGAGGGCAAGAAGATGGGCAAGACCCAGTCCGGCGCCGTGTGGCTGGACCCCAACAAGACTACCCCCTTTGACTTCTACCAGTACTGGCGGAATGTGGAGGATGCGGATGTGCTGAAATTCCTGCGCATGCTGACCTTCCTTCCCCTGGAGCAGATCGACGAGATGGACCAGTGGGAGGGATGCCAGCTGAACCGGGCCAAGGAGATTCTGGCTTACGAGCTGACCAAACTGGTTCACGGGGAAGAAGAGGCAGAGAAAGCCCAGACCGCTGCCAGGGCGCTGTTCTGCGGTCAGGGAGACTTGGACAACATGCCCTGCTTCTGTCTGTGCGAGGCAGACTTTGCAGACGGAAGGATTGATATTCTTTCGGTAGTCCACAAGTGCGGCCTGGCATCCTCACGGTCCGAGGCCCGGAGAAATGTGGAGCAGGGCGGTGTGTGCATCAACGGTACCCAGGAGAAGAATATTAAAGCCTGCTTTGAAAAGGAAGCGTTTGCCGGAGACGGCATGGTGGTCCGCCGGGGCAAGAAGAATTTCATGAAAATAGTTATGGGGCAGTGACGGCTGGCAGCCGCAGACAGCCGTTTCCGGCAGGGGACGGCTGCAACGGATGAAGGGCTGCCGGAAGAATGCTCCAGACAGACAAGGAGCAGAATGATCAAAAAGAAAGATTTTTTAAAGGAATACAATATTGATAAGGAGACCTTTGTCCAGGCTGGGATGAAGTGGGCGGAGCTCAATGCCATCTATGACAGCTACTGTGCCATTGAGGGCAGGTTAAAGTCCATTGGCCGGGAATTTGTCAATGACTATCTTTATGACATTGACCGGGCCGGCATCCATTCCTACCGCTACCGGACCAAGAAGCCGGGACATCTTCTGGAGAAGATCATCCGCAAGCGGAGCGAGTCCCCGGAGGAATACCAGCACATTGACCGGAAGAATTATTATAAGTATATGACCGATTTAATCGGCATCCGGGTGTTCTTTTTGTACCGGGAGGACTGGATTCATTTTCACAATTATATTGTGTCCCAGTTTGAGAACAACCCGGAGCTGTATATTGATGACCGGCTGGAAGATTTTGACGAGGACCCGGACCACTTTTATATTGCGGAGAAGCCCAAGGTGTACCGCCGGACCGGGGATACCCGGATCTATGACAAGAAGCAGATCGACATCAAGTCCGACGGCATCTACCGGTCTCTTCACTATATTATCAAGTATAAGGGCTATTATATCGAGATCCAGGGCCGGACGCTGTTTGAGGAGGGCTGGAGCGAGATTGACCATGATATCGTGTATCCTTATTTTATGGATGACGAAATGCTCAGTGATTTCTCCACCTTGTTAAACCGGCTGGCCGGAATGGCAGACGAGATGAGCTCTTATTTCCGGCGGATCAAGCAGATGAAGCTGGAGGAGGAGCAGGGGCCGGGAATCCTGCGGCAGGCCGGTGCTGCCGACTTAGAGGCCATGGCAGAGAAGGCCCTGGATACGGAAACCGTGACAAAGAAGAAAAAAGCTTCCCGTCCTGGCACAGAAGCCGTAAAGGAAACGGTCCGGGAAGGCAAAACAACTGCCAAAAAGGGAAGGAAGAATAAGGAGAAGCAGGAACAGGGTGGATAAATATCAGGTATTAAAACAGTATTTCGGGTATGATGCTTTTCGGGAGGGCCAGGAGCCTTTGATCGACGGCATTCTGGCCGGAAAGGATGTGTTCGGAATCATGCCCACAGGTTCCGGCAAGTCCTTGTGCTTTCAGATTCCGGCCCTGATGATGGAAGGGATTACCCTGGTGATTTCGCCTTTGATCTCCCTGATGAAGGACCAGGTGACAGCCCTTAACCAGGCGGGAATCCATGCCGCCTATTTAAACAGCTCCCTGACAGCCGGCCAGTATTACAAAGCCCTGGCCCTGGCAAAGGAGGGGCGGTATCCCATTATCTACGTGGCGCCGGAGCGGCTGGAGACGGATGCGTTTCTGGACTTTGCCCTGGGGGCCAGGATCCGTATGGTGGCAGTGGATGAGGCCCACTGTGTGTCCCAGTGGGGCCAGGATTTCCGGCCCAGCTATCTGAAGATTGTGGAGTTTATAAAGAAGCTTCCCCGGCGGCCCATAGTCAGCGCCTTTACGGCCACTGCCACCCGGGAGGTGCGGGAGGATATTGTGGATATCCTGATGCTCCGGGAGCCGGTGATGGTAACCACAGGGTATGACCGGCCCAATCTGTATCTGGGAGTCCAGTCTCCCAAAGACAAGTACGGGGCTCTTAAGAATTTTGTGGAGACCCATCCGGGCCAGTGCGGCATTGTGTACTGCCTTACCCGGAAGCTGGTGGAGGAGGTCACGGACCGGCTGCGGGCCGACGGGATTTTGGCTACCCGGTATCACGCGGGACTGGGAGACCGGGAGCGCCGGGAGAACCAGGATGATTTCATCTATGACCGGTGTACGGTGATGGTGGCCACCAATGCCTTTGGCATGGGCATTGACAAGTCCAATGTGCGGTATGTGATCCATTACAATATGCCAAAGAGCATTGAGGCCTTTTACCAGGAGATCGGCCGGTGCTCCCGGGACCAGGAGCCTGGGGAGTGTATCCTGTTCTACAGCGGCCAGGATGTGGTTACCAACCAGTTCTTTATTGACAACAACCAGGACAACCAGGAGCTGGATGCCCTGACCCGCCAGATCGTCCAGGAACGGGACCGGGAACGGCTGCGGAAGATGACCTTCTACTGCTTTACCAATGAATGTCTCCGGGACTATATTCTCCGGTATTTTGGGGAGTATGGGTCCAACTACTGCGGTAACTGCCAGAACTGCCTGACCCAGTTTGAGACCGTGGACGTGACGGAGGAGGCCAGGGCGCTGGCAGGCTGTGTGTCTGCCTGCCGCCAGCGTTATGGGGTCAATGTGATTCTGGATACGGTCCGCGGGGCCAACACCGCCAAGATCCGCCAGTACCGGATGGATGCCAGTCCCTTCTATGGGGTACTGGCCAAGGTGCCTGCATACCGGCTGCGGATGATCATGAACCACCTGATGCTCCAGGGCTTTCTCACGGTCACCGGGGATGAATATGCCATTGTAAAGCTGACCGGGGACTCTGTCCGGATTCTGGAGGCAGGGGAGACCGTCACCATGAAGATGGCAAAGGAGCAGGAGCGCCAGCCCCAGGAGAAAAGCGGCAGGAAGGAGAAGAAGAGCCGGACTGCCGGTGTCTCCCTGGCCCCGGAGGACCAGGAGCTGTTTGAGAAGCTTAGGAATCTGCGGACCGAGATCGCCAGGGAGGAGCAGGTGCCTCCGTACATCGTATTCTCCGACAAGACCCTGGTGTCCATGTGTATGGTGAAGCCCGGGAACAGGACGGAGATGCTGTCCGTGTCCGGGGTGGGAGCCTATAAGTACGACAAGTATGGGGAACGGTTCCTGGCCCGGGTAAGGGAAGTGGTGAATTGCCGGGGATAGTGAAGGATGATGTTGAGGCGCTGGGGACAGATAGAGTAAAGGGATACCGGTTGAGAAAAGAGTAGACGCCCGATGCTTCTTGTCCGGCTATACCGGACAAGAAGATGCCCCCTGAATAGTAACATAGTAAGTAACAGTTCAAGGGGTATCTGAACTGTTACAACAAGTGAAAAATAACAAGTGAAAAATATAAAAAAGTACTTGACACTATTCCTGCTTTGATGTAAAATAATGACTGTTGCAGCAGAGATGCTTCAGCAGCCATACGTGTGCGTAGCTCAGCTGGATAGAGCACTTGGCTACGGACCAAGGTGTCGGGAGTTCGAATCTTCTCGCGCACGTTAAGAAGGAAGAGCCTTTGGGATCAGTCCCAGAGGCTTTTTTCTTGTGCGCCCGGCGGCGCACGTTTCTAACCGGTGCAAGTCCGGAATCCGCCCGGTAGTGGGAAGGAGATAGCCGAAGGCAAGGGGGCCATCGTGAGGTGGAATCTGAAGGAAGCCGGATATGGGGAATATACTAACCCATGGGCAAATCTCTGGTCTGACGAACAGAAATCACATCAGGTGTAAACCGACATGAAGAGTGGCAAAAAAATATGCCTAAATTTAGATAAATAGCACATGAAAATCACTATATTACTGAGTGGATGGGTGAAAAACAGAAAAGTATTTGCTGGACGGCAGCAGGTATGGTATACTGGCTTTGGGAAACAACCGTGTTGCAGGGTGGCTGGCCTCTATTCTACATAGGATGGGGGTGGTGCTGATGAAACATTTTGATTTTAAGGACCTGATGGCCTTTGGAATGTTCATTCTGGCATTACTGACATTCGTTTTTACGTTTACGAAGTAATGTTTTTGGCATAGAAAACCACCCCAGTAACTTGGTCGGTGATGGGGTGGAATTTCTATTCTAATCTATCGGCCAACCACCTTGTGGGCGGTCGTTTCCTTACGTCTAAAATATAGCACATTTGTGAGGGGGATTCAACCTTCTTTTATTATGATCTGGCAGAAATTAGTGGCCCTGCTTTACAATAGTCGTAAAGGAGGGTTTAATTATGGTTGAGAAATTGCTTGAAAATGTGATCAATGAGATGGCGCCACATCTGAACCCGGACCAGATGGAGCATCTGAGTAACGTATTATCTGTTAATTTCCACGGCAAAGAGATCCAGGAGCAGTGTACGGAGCTGACGGATACCGGGGTGATGCGGGAGCGGCGGGGGATCAAAATGTCCACCATGCAGACCAGGCTCCATTATCTCAGCAGCTTCTGGGACTTCCTGATCACAGAGGAACTGGCCCACAGTAACTTGGTTAAAAAGGTGGGAGTCCTAAAACTGTGGAAAACCATCCAAAAACTGTATTCGGCAGAAGAGATGGAAGCGCTCAGAGTAAACTGTACAGAGCTCCGTGGCCGGCCGCTGTTTGTGACACTGGACCAGCCCCATGGCCGCCTGACTGTGGCCGGGGTGCAGTACATGCTCCGGCAGCTTGGGAGGCGGGCCGGGGTGGATAATCTACACTCCCCACCGGTTTAGAAATCCAAACTTTTCTCTGGAAAGCCAGCGAATTAGCCGTTCCTCCTACCTGAAAGTTTGGATTTTATTTTAACCACCACCGATGTCTTGTATGATTTAGGGCAGGAGGTGATGAGAAATGAGCTTTGAAAATCTTTTATTGAATTATGGTAAGCTCATAAAACACATGGAAGAAAATAGTTATTCAAAACACTGTATTCTCCTGCTGAAAACAGAGATCAACTGGCTGGGAAAGAATGGATGTTTGGCTGATTCGTATGAGACAGCATGCGCTATATGCGAGAAACAGACCAATTCTTCGGAAATGCGGCGTCGTTACCGGTTGGAATACGGCATCCTCAAACGGTTTGACGTCGATGGGATTTATTCGGATTACAGGCGTAAGGAACCGCTGGTAAAATACGGCGCTTACCACCATCTCAATCCTGAGTATAAGGATGTTGTAGACCGCTATAAAGATGCAGCTTCGGTACGCGGCCTGAAGCCGAATACAGTCAAGGGGAATGCATCCGCCGGGGCTTGTTTCCTGCGTTCCATGCAGGAACGGGGCTTGTGCAGCCTGAAGAGAACGAAAGTCTCCATACGGTTTTCTCTGATGGCTGTCCAGACAGCTTGTCGCTGCGCAATAAAGCAATTGCCGCGCTTTTGTTTTTTACCGGGCTGCGACCGTGCGATATTGCCAGCCTTACCATGGATGCAATAGACTGGGAAGCGGATGAAATCCACATTGTCCAGAACAAAACCGATGTCCCGCTGGTCCTGCCGCTTACAGCAGTCATCGGGAATGCCATCTACGATTACATCAGATCAGAAAGACCGGAAAGCAGTGACAGCCATATATTCCTTGGTGCAAACCGTCCGCATGATCCGATATCGCCGGGCGCACTCTGGCACATCGCA
>CAJTOV010000107.1 GCA_910577765.1 uncultured Lachnospiraceae bacterium | reverse complement strand
AGCGATTCTAAATGGCCGTATGCCGTAACAGTTCAAGGGGTATCTGAACTGTTACGCTTACCGGAATAAATCCAGCACACAGGAGGTTCCCATGCGAATTCTGCTGATCGAAGACGACCCTGACCTGGCTGCCCTGGTCTCCCAGGCCCTTTACCGGTCCGGCTTCCAGACTGATGTCTGTCACGACGGAAGCGATGGCCTTTACTACGCCAGAACCCAGGTCTATGATGCCATTGTCCTGGACCGGATGCTGCCGGAGATCGACGGCCTTACGGTCCTGGAAGCCATCCGCCGCCATGGACTCCTTACCCCGGTGATCCTGGCCACGGCCCTGGACGGCCTTTCCGACCGGATCTGCGGCTTAGACGCCGGGGCGGACGATTATCTGGTAAAGCCCTTTGCCGTGGAAGAGCTGATGGCCCGCATCCGTGCCGTCACCCGGCGCCCCGGGAATCTGCGGCTTTCCCAGAGCCTGACTGCCTTCGGCCTGTCCCTGGACCCGGAATCCCACCGGCTGGAATATGGAGGTACGGCTGTTTCCTTATCCAGAAAGGAAGCCGCCCTGCTGGGATATTTTATGCAGAATCCCGGCCAGACTCTTCCCCGCTCCCGGATTCTCTCCTATGTGTGGGGTTCTTCCTCGGATGTGGAAGAGGGGAACCTGGACAATTATGTCTATTTTCTGAGAAGACGGCTGAAGGCACTGGACGCCCCGGTCCGGCTGGTAACGGTTCATGGGGTAGGCTACCGGCTGACAGAGGAACGCGGGGCTTAAAGACTCCATAACTTTTGAGAGGTTTTTATTATGAGAACACTGAGAAAACGCCTGACCTGCCTCTACACCTGCACCACCGGACTGATCCTTCTTCTGGTCATGGCTGCATTTCTGGTATCCCTGGTCCGGGAAGCCCGCCACACCCACCAGGAGCAGTTTCTGCGGGTCTGGAATTCCCTGGTGGTACGGCTCCAGTCTTCCAATGCCTTTTCCCACAGTTTTCTGGCCCAGACCGAGACTGACTACCAGATGCTTATCCACATCCGTGAAAATGGCACTCCCCTTCTCTATCCAGGCGCCTGGACACCCGGGACCAGCCGGGAGCTTCTGGTGATGCGGGCAACCGCCCAGGCGGAGGCGGAAGGTGTCTATATGGACCAGCCACCGGTATCCTCCGCCGCCAGTACCAGTTCCCTGCTGGAAATATCCGGGGACCACAAGGACCGCTACTATGCCATGGTTCTGGCCCTGGCCACCCCCCAGGGGGTCCGGAGTATCTGCGCCCTTTCCCGCCGTCCCACTACCCTGGCGGTCACAGGCAGGCTCCTGCCGGAACTGTGCCTGCTGGCAGCCTTTGCCACAGGCTGTCTTTGGCTGGTAAGCTGGCAGTTCGTAGGCTGGTCCTTAAAGCCGGTGGAGGAAAGCCGCCAGAAGCAGGCCCGGTTTCTGGCAGCCGCTTCCCATGAGCTGCGCTCTCCCCTGGCAGTGCTGCGTCCGGCTGTGGCCGCCCTGGCTGCTTATACACAGACGGAAGCGGCGTCAACGGTACCACCTGGGCAGGCCAGGCAAGGGGAATCCTCGTCAACGGTGCCAACCGGGCAGGCCGGGCAGACGGAACCTTTACCTGCGCACCCGGCAACTCTGCTGTCCCTGATCGACAGCGAGTGCACACGGATGTCCCGCCTGGTAGATGATATGCTGCTTCTGGCCTCCGCCGATGCCAGGACCTGGAGCATCCAGTGGGAAGAGGTAGACATGGATACCCTTCTGATCGGGCTTCTGGAAGCCTTCCAGCCTGTCTGCCAGGAAAAAGGAATCACCCTGCACTTAAAGCTTCCTGACCAGATCCTGCCCCCAGTCACCGGTGATTCGGGACGGCTTCACCAGCTTCTGGCGATTCTGCTGGACAATGCCATCTCCTTCACGCCTTCCGGCAGGTCCATCTGGCTTACTGCCCAGATAGACTGGAAAAAGAAAAATCTGGCTCTTGAGGTAATTGACGAGGGCCGCGGTGTTCCTTTGGATGCCCGCCCCTATATCTTTGACCGGTTCTACCAGGCGGACCCGTCCCGGAGCCGCAAGCAGCACTTTGGCCTGGGCTTAAGCATCGCAAAAGAACTGGCAGAGCTTCATAACGGGAGCATTTCCCTGACAGAGGATGGGGCAGGGCGGACCTGCTTTGTGGTGGTGCTGCCCTGGCAGAAGGACCCGGCCGTCAGATAGCATGCCTGCGTTTCACCGGGTGCCTGGATGCCGGAATACTCACCGACAGTCTGCCGGGTTCCCGGCATTTGGGCAGAAGCAGGCCCGGCATTTCCTTCCGGCAGGCCATGATCTGGTCTGCATCCGGTACATCGTTGCACTAATTCCCGAGTAAATAGCACTCGCTATCTGTGCCTGCTTTTACAAGTAGCATACAAGCCCTGCTATACCGCTTGCCGCCATAACCAGAACCGGATTAATTTTCCATTTGCGCAGGATAAACAGCATGGCCAGAAATATCAGCAGTGCCGTCCGGTTAAAATCCCGGCCATCCAGTCCCTGGCTGTCTGCGCCATATAATGCCAACAGCAGAATCGTGAACGCCGCAGAGATAATCAGCCCCAGCGAAGCGGATTTCAGTCCGTTGAGCACTTCCAGCACATAGACAGAGCTCTGATGTGTCTGAAAGAACTTATACAACACCAGGGAAATTACAATTCCACACAGTGTACAGCCCACGGTAGCTGCCAGGGCTCCCGGCAGCCCTCCAATCTGGAGTCCCACAAAGGTGGAGGTATTGACGGCCAGCGGACCCGGCGTCATCTGGGATATGGTGATGATATCCGTAAACATTTTTTCACTGATCCAGCCGGCCTTTTCCACCACCTGCTCCTGGATCAAAGGTATAATGGCATAGCCTCCGCCAATACTAAGGAAACCGATTTTAAGGAACTCTGTAAATAATGTCCACACGGAATTCATGCTTTCCCCCTCTTTATAACTACCTGTAAGATACACAACACACAGCAGACTACAAGAATCACAACCACATGGATACCCAGCAGGAAATTTGCAATCCAGGAAAGAGGAATCATCACAGACAGGAAGAGTGACCTCTGCTTCAGAATCAAAACACACATATCCACAATCAGATCCACCATCAAAGCCGCCACCCCGGCTTCCATCCCCTTTAAAACTGCCGCCAGAACCATATTGGTAACAAATACCTTGTAAAATGACGAAACAGCCGTAAGAATCACCAGCGGTGGAATGACCGCCCCCAGGCAGCTGGCCAGTGCGCCCCAGAGCCCTGCCACCCGGTACCCGGCCAAAGCAGAAAGATTGACTGCAATTGCGCCCGGTGTGGATTGTGCCACAGCCGCCATATTGATCAAATCTTCTTCCGTGAAATATGTCTTCTTTGCAACAAAATAGCGGCGGACCATGGGAACAACGACATAGCCGCCGCCAAATGTAAAAGCACTGATAAACAGATTCACCCCAAAAAGCCATCCATAGAATCTGATCCCCTGTTTCATCATCATCCTCCTAAACGATACGGTTCATGGGGGCATCTTCTTGTCCGGCTATGCCGGACAAGAAGATGCTCCGTCTGAACGCTTACTCCGATTATATCCCTTGCCCTGCAATCTGTAAAATGATATAATTTTATATAATCCATCTATTTTATTCATGTCACAAAAGGAGAACCATGGTCATACGGCATTTGGAAATCCTGGAAGCAGTCCAGGAAACAGGCAGCTTTACAGCCGCCGCAAAAAAACTGTTTATTACACAGTCTGCTGTTTCCCACGCAGTTGCCGAACTGGAGCGGCAGGCGGGGACAGCCCTTTTTGTACGGCTGCCCCGAGGCGTCACCCTGACCCGCTGCGGCATATCCCTTCTGGAGGAATCCCGCAGCATTTTAACAGCCAGCAGGAATCTGGACCGGAGAATCAGCCATCTGGAAGAGAATACCCCTATAAAAATTGTATCCAGCATTACCATCGCATCCTTTCTGCTTCCAGAAATCCTTCATACATTCCGGGTATCCTTTCCCCAGATCCGGACCTTTGTCCAGGTTGCCAGTGCCCAGGGGGCCATGGATATTCTGCAGCGGGGACACGCGGACCTGGCCTTCTGGGAAGGGGCAGCCCCGGCCGGTGATTATCAGATCATCCCCTTAGGCTCCTACCGGTTGTGTGCTGCCTGCGGGCCG
The DNA here is from genome assembly GCA_910577765.1 of uncultured Lachnospiraceae bacterium. GTDB lineage: Bacteria > Bacillota > Clostridia > Lachnospirales > Lachnospiraceae > Brotaphodocola. Next base: position 8,661 of record CAJTOV010000107.1, on the reverse strand, counting down.
GACTTTCCTGTACCCGGACAATCCCTGACCCCCGGCAGTCTGTGCGGCTGTCCTTTGCTGCTGCGGGAGCCGGGAAGCTCCATCCGGGATACCCTGGATCACGCCCTGGCACTTGCCGGACAAAAAGCAGAGCCGGTCTGGGAGAGTGTCAATTCGCCGGCCCTGATGGAAGCAGCCAAGGCAGGCCTTGGTATTACGGTTTTACCGGAAATACTATTGCGGGATTCCTTCCGTTTAAAGAAACTGCGTCTCGTTCCCATTGATAACCTGGACATGGAAAATCAGATGCTGGCACTGTTCCACAAGGACCAATACATTACCAGCCCTCTTAAACTTCTGATCGACCAGCTAAAAACCGCCGGGAACACATGTAAGGGGCTATGAAAAAAGTCCCGCCATGCGGTCACTTTCTTCACAGCCCCTTTAAAACTGACTGGATCGAAATCCTATTTTGCTTCTTTCAGTGCATTGGCAACGGCTTCCATGATTCCGTTGCTGGAATTGGTGGCGCCGGACACTGCATCTACCTCAGCGGTCTGGGTCCTGATGATGTCTGCTACCACGCCTTTCTCTGCTGCCTCGTAGATTCCCTCGGTCTCACCATGCTCAGTCAGTTCGATGGATACGATGTTGCCGTCCTTGACGGTGACTTCCACCTTGATGTCGCCGTTGTTGCCCTTGCCGGTGCCTTCGTAGACGCCGTCCTTGTAATTGCCCTGGGCTTCGGGTGCTGCCTGCTCTTCCTCAGCCACGGTGATCTCGGCTTCGGTGTGGCCGCCGTTGGCTGCCACATAGTCCTCTGCGCCGGTTCCTGCGATGCGGCCGAATACCACGATATCGGATACGGCATTGCCGCCCAGACGGTTGGCCCCATGGACGCCTCCGGTGATCTCACCGGCTGCAAAGAGACCGGGAATGGTGCTTCCGTCTTCCTTCAGCACTTCCGCGCTGGTGTTGATCTTCACACCGCCCATGGTGTGATGAATGGCCGGTGCACACAGTGCCGCATAGTACTTGGGCTGGTCTAAGGGAAGCTCCATGCTGTCCCGTCCGAACTCGTCATCCTTGCCGGCTGCCTGGTATCCGCCGTAGGTCTTAAGGGTCTCTGCCAGGGCAGCGCCGTCGATACCAATGGCCTCGCCCAGTGCTTCGGGCGTATCGGCCTCTTCCACGATTCCTGCATTGATGTAGCCCTCAATGGCCTTTAAGCTTTCACGGACTGCCTGGTCAAACAGCAGATAGCACACACCGTCGGTCTGCTCTAAAATGGCGGCTGACACTACGTCCCGGGTCTCCAGCTCATTGACAAACCGCTTGCCTTCCTTATTCACCAGAATGGCGCCGTTTCCACGGACACCTTCGGTGTACATGGTGGTGGTATCCGGGTTCACAGTGGGATGGGTCTGGATCTGCTCCATGTCCACAAACGCTGCGCCCACTTCCTTTGCCATGGCAATGCCGTCGCCGGTAGCGCCGGGATGGTTGGTGGTGCAGAAGCCGGCCAGGTCTGCCTTGTACTCTACTACCATATCGGAATTGGCGCCGAAGCCGCCGGTAGCCAGAATCACGGCAGTACAGTCAATGTTCATCTCATTGCCGTCCTTGTCCGTAGCCTGGACGCCGCACACGGCACCCTTGTCATCCAGAAGAATCTTCTCGGCCTTTGTCTCCAGAAGCACCGGAATGCCCAGCTCCTCTGCCTTTGCATTAAGGGCCTTCATCAGCATGGGACCTACGGCAGACGTATCGCTGGGTCTGTGAATCCGCTTCACGCTGGCGCCGCCGAACATGCCTACTACGCTTAAGTCGCCGCCGATGTCATTGACCCAGTCAACGGCATCGCTGGAATTCTCCGCCATCACCGTGACCAGTTCCTTGTCATTGAGATCCTTGCCGCCCTTCATGGTATCCTCCACGAACAGCTCCACAGAATCCTCAATGCCGTCTGCTTCCTGATACTTGGTTCCTGCGGCATTGAGTCCGCCGGTGGAACGGGTGGTGTTGCCGCCGGTTACCGGCATCTTCTCCAGAACCACCACATCCGTGGCTCCGTCCTGGACTGCCTGGATGGCAGCGGTCATACCGGCGCCGCCGCCGCCGATGACAACGATATCTGCCTGCACGGCCCCGGTCTTTTCAGCCTCGGTCTCTGCTGCTGTGGTCTCCGCCTCAGTAGTGTCTGCGGCTGTAGTTTCCGCCGCCGTGGTTGTGGTCTCTGCACTGGGGCTCTGGGCCGGCTGGCTGGAGCATCCTGCCACAGACAGCACCATAGCTGCTGTCAGGACTGCTGACATCAGTTTCCTACCTGATTTCCTCATGTTTTCCTCCCTTTTGAGTCATGGCTTATCCGTAAATCCATGATCTGCTAACGGTTTATTATCCGGCTTTCTGCCAGACACTCCCAGTGTACCATTTTGTTAATAAATTATCAACAGAATTTTTCTTGTTTTTACTTTTTTTACTTACAAAAGGGCAGCCGTTCAGACGGGTGGCAAATCACAGACGCTCCCGCAGGATTTCGCATATGTCTGAGGAATCTCATTGAAGCTGATGTAGACCACATTGTGCTGGTTGATGTGGGCACCGAATCCTTCCGCGGCTCCTATCTCCAATCGTCAGAATAATTCCTCACTGCTTTTGGCACGGCTGAAAAAGGATGCGACCATACTTGCCATCACAGTCTTTCCAAAACGGCGTGGTCTGGTCACACACAGAAACCGGTTGCCTTTTCCACTGATACCTTCCTGCAATATCCCTTCCTCTGTTTTTGGGGTTACCAGAGGGATCAGGTCACGGAGCATCCCTGATTTATCTACAAAGTGGGTGGCGGCGGCTTCTTGAAAAAACAGGCCAAATGGACTTTTGCTGTTCACTGGCGCCCAATGAACAATAACCTTACTATTCATTGGGATGATGTTTTGAAGGGTAAGCTCGGGAAAAATCCGGGATAGTCGCGATACCATGCTATCTATTCTCTACCTTGAAACCCTCACCTTTAAAACTGCATATATAAAAACTCTCCCGCATTATACGCCATCCCATAAAGACCATACAAAAGCACTGTGAATAGGACCGTATAATATATCCCCCATCTGACCACCAGTGGTCTGGCGTCAATTTTATCCAGAATTCGAATTCCCTTCTCCTGCATTACAGAATAACCTGTCAGCAGAACCATTCCGAAAGCCAGTATCACAATATCGCTGCGCCCCCATCCTGCATCCGCCAGTCTCACGCCTTCTTTGGGCAAAAACTCATATAACAGTTTTAGGGCGATAATCTTCAGATCCCGCAGGCTACCGGCGATTACCATCACATCTGCAACCAGAACCAGACACCATGTCCGCACCATGCAGAATATTCTATACCAGATACATTCCTGACGGATTCCCAGTTTTTCCCTGAGCCATGTAAATATGTCGGTACACATTAGTGAAAGGCAGATAACAGAACAGTAATACATTCCCCACAAAAGATAATTTGCGCTAAAACCATGCCACAAGCTGGTTCCCATCCACACCATCACAGTTCCAGCTATCACTGCTGCATTCTTTCCGGCATGTTTGCCAAATCGCTTAAAAAAACGGCTGACTGCTCTTCCTGTCCGGGACATTACAAACTGGAACATTACATAATCCCGGAACCACTGCCCCAGTGTTATATGCCATCTGCGCCAGAACTCTGCGACAGTAAGCGAAAAATAAGGCTGGCTGAAGTTCTCCGGAAGTACAATGCCAAAGCTGCTGCTAATTCCACCCATCATATCCATATAACCAGAGAAATCCGCATAGAGTTGTACCGCATAGGCCCCCGTTGCTGCTATTATCCCCAGACCACTGGATGCCTCCAGATTACTATAAACATAAGTCACGAGCAGTGACAGCCTCTCGGCAATCACCAGCTTCTTAAATGCTCCCCACAGAAACCTCTGGGCCCCATGCATTACAATGGTATATCTGAAAGACCTTCTTTCCTGGAAATTCTCCCGGAAAGGATGATACCTATTAAGGGGGCCTTGTGAAACCGCAGGAAAATAGATCAGGAACAGTAAGTATTTAAAATAATTTGTTTCCCGTTTTCCCGGATCTCGGTCAACATCAACCAGATAACTGATTGCCCTTAAGGTAAAATACGAGTTACCAAGCAAAGCAAATAAATCCGTCTGTCTCCCCAAAATCAGCAGGAGAATACAGAATCCGGATATCATTCTCCGCAGAGAATCGGCTGTACAGCTGGAAAATCCCTTTGTCCGCCGGATTCTTTCCAGGACCAGCGCTCCACAATAAGTGATCCCACTGACGGATACCAGAACCAGCGGTATCTTCTGCATATTCAGGAAATAAAATACGGCACTGGCTGCCAGGAGAATCTGCCACTGAAACCTCTGCCCAACTGTGTAGTAAACACACAGTGTCGTAACCAGCAAAAATATAAAGGCATATGAAAAAACGCTCATCACATTCCAGCGATCCTTTTAACCAGGGCTACTATGCCTTCTGCATTGGGCAGGTTCTCGGAGGTCACATACCGGGCATCAACTTCAATATTGAGCGCATCCTCAATTTCACTGATAATATCAATCAGCTCAAAGGAATCTATGATTCCTTCTTCCAGCATTCTGGTTCCGGTATAGCTGAGGACATCTTCATTGATACCACGGATAATCTCAAAAATCTTCTCTTTCATTCTGCTTCTCCCTTCAAAAATGTGATTTTCAACTGGTTCTGTTTTTTATATTGATAGCTGCTATGCAGGGTGGTACTTGCCTGGTTATCCTTCCGTATCCAGGCAGTATATTTTATATCTTTCCCCTGGTACTTTCTGTATAATGTATTGTGCAGCAGTCTGCTGATTCCTCTCCCCCGGTAACCTGGCAGTACAAACAGATATTCTTCTGTTACCCCATAACCCTGCTCCGTATAGACCAGTCCCCCTACGAGAAGACCCCCATGCCGCTCATGTGCCCCTATAAAATGTTTTTCCCTGGTAAAGGTCTCCAGTCCGGTTCTTTCAGGAAGCTGATCAGACCATATGTCAAAATACTGGTACAAGCTTTCAACAAACAGATTCCCATCATCGTCTTCCACGATCTCCAAATCCGCCTGGTCCTGAATATCCGGCAAAACAGGACTGCGACAAATCCATTTGGCATATCCCACATATTCCCGCATTCCTGCGTCATGCAAAACGGAACCGACCAACGGCTGGTCATCCGCCCGGCAGATAACATCACATACACACATGGAAGGCCGATCTATGATCTCATAATCTCCAGGATCAGCAATAAAGTAATATAACCGTTCAAACCCCCCATTTCTATACCATAAATTCAAATATGCATTTTCTTTATATACATATGTTATCTTCCCTTGTCTGACAGCCTCTGTCAGGGCTGACGCAGACATATAATAATTGGACAGCAATTTCCCGCAGGTATGTTTCAGCCGGGCTGCCAGATCACAAAAGCAGTCCATGTCTGTCAGTAATTTTATTTCTCTTTTCATTTGCCCTACACCATATAATCTTTGGAAAGCCCCTGGTCTGTCACCGTCAAACCTACCAGAAGGATTTTTTCGTACCTGCCCCTTCCGGCCCGCATACAAGAGATACCTGCGTCAGAGAAACTCTTTCAGCCGTACCCGGTCGATTTTCCCATTTGCATTAATGGGAAGGCGCTTCATCACAACAACCTTGTCCGGGTACATGTAATCCGGTATCATCCTGGCAAGCTGTCCATTAATATAATCCCGTTTCAGTGGCCTATCCAGAAAAAGAACGATTTTTTTGTGTACCTCATCATATAGGCAGCAGCAGGAGTCCACCCCTTCCACCGCCGAAACCGCAGTCTCAATCTCACCCAGTTCAATCCGGTGTCCCAGATGCTTGATCTGGAAATCCTTCCGGCACACATAGACCAGCTCTCCATATTCATTGTAATGGACAATATCGCCCGTTTTGTAGATAACTTCCGGGTATGCATGGTTCAGCGGGTTCTGGATAAATACTTCTGCTGTCCTGACCGGGTCATTGTAATATCCGGCAGCAACTCCCGTTCCCCTGACACACAGTTCCCCACGTTCTGTCCCTATGACAGCTGTATTGTCGTCCTTTAACACAAGGATATCTGTATTTTTCATAGGTTTTCCTATGGGAAGCGGTTCATCATCAGAAAATTCCCGGTCGATAATATAACAGGTACACGCATCGGTAATTTCTGTCGGACCATACAGATTGGCATATACCACATCCGGCAGGAATTTCCTCCAGATGTTGAGCTGCTTATTCGGCATCACTTCGCCACAGAACAGGACCCGTTTTAATGTATGGGAAAGATCAACATATTTCAGCGCCCTCAGCCTGGCAACCACAATCAGAGCTGACGGTACCCAGAAAATCGTCGTAACCTGCCTATCCTGAAGATACTCCAAAAGCTTTACCGGCTGAGAAAACAGATCTTCCGGTATAATATAGAGAGTTGCCCCACATTTGACAGCGCTGTAAATATCCAGAATCGAATTATCAAAATAAAAGGGCGCCTGGTTTCCGAAGGAATCTTTCTCCGTTATCCGGAACGTCTCTGTCACCCAGTCTATATAGTCCAGCACACTTCTGTGGGAAACCGCAACCCCTTTGGGATCTCCTGTTGACCCGGATGTAAACAGAACATAAAGAAGATCTGTGTCCACTACGGTCTCCGTCATTCCTTCCACTTCTTTTTCATCGTATGCTTTGCCGCAGAAATCCTGATAAACCAGAATATCTCCCTCAAAAGGGAACCGTTTTCCAGTTCCGCAGTCATCCCGATATTTGGGGTCACAGACAGCCACAGCTGGTTTTAAAACCGCCAGAATCTTACCGGCCCTTGCTGGTGGCATATCCGTGGCAACCGGACTGTAAAAGTTTCCGCTGTACGCGATTCCCAGGTATGCCACAAGCATATCCGCCGATTTGTCCATGTAAACGGCAACCGGCTGTTTCCCTGCTCCTAATTTTGCACGGATCTGATATGCAATGGACAAAGCCCGCTGTCTTACCTGAAAAAACGTATAGGAAGTGTTTTTATCTGCAAAGGCCACTTTGTCAGGAAAACGCGCTGCTGCTTCATCCAGCCAGCATGTGACACAGTTGTACATAGCTATCTCCTCCATAAGGTGTCCATTATTTTTTCTATCCGGATGTGGTAGGGATCATAAAAATCCTCTGTTTCCAGATCACTTCCATCCGGATCATAAGAGCCTAAGATTTTTATCTCTTTCTGCTTTCCATAATCAAGGATATATGCTTCTACCTCTGTGATAATCTGATATTCCCCATCTTTACAGATAAAATCATACATAGGCCTGGAATAGGGTGGCAAATAGAAGCTTACTTCCACCTGGTGATCCAGAAGGAACTGTATCAGCTCTTCAAATGTTTCTTGCAGGTTTTCGTCTATCTCTGTATACCCCCCACATCCGTAAAGGGTCCTGTTTCTGCATATTGTTTCTGTTTCCTGAAGAATCTCATCCTCTGAATAATGGTACTGATAATCTTTGCCATACATATAGGAACCATCCTTGTGAACCGTCATATATAGCGGAGTATCAAACTCATCCGTCGTACCAATCCACACACGTTTCCCGGCTTTTAAATTCTGAAAGTTATACTGGAAGTAGGAAGGGGAAACAAGATCCTTCCACTGGATTCCCAGACCAGGCTGCTTTTCCTCTGGTATACTGCCTTCAAGAAGCTGTCTCATATAGACAGCATTATCTCTCCACTCCTTCCACCGGATTTCATTGCTGTGGGCATTAAACATGGGGGGACTGATTTCCATAAGCAACTTGTTTGGCAGTTTTTCCTGGGAATATAGGATGTATATTTCGGCAAGGTAATCGTTAACTGAACTTCCGCCGGATACACACATGTTGTAAAAACTGTCTTCTGCCAGATTGTCGCTGGTAAGCATCTGGATTCTGCTACTTCCCAGTGCCATACTGTGTTTCCTCTCCATACGGTTCACCCTGGCCCATTTGGCTTTCCGCTCGCTTAATGGAATCTCTGTACCAAGATAGTAATTATGTTCCTGAGCGATCTGCGCGATTTTATCGTATGTAACTCGGAGTGATGCGTAGGAATCTACATAATAGTCTGTGGAAAGTATGATTCCTGCGGCGATGAGGGAAAATATAATTGGTTTGATAACATTGTTTCTTTTATCTGTCATGTTTTAAAAACGCTCGTCTAAGTCAAATAGAGTTTCCCAGCCATAACATGCTGTCTGTCAGATCAATTCTGATATCTAAAATTATCCGCTCCGTCATTCTATTTTCAACTTTTTTATATTGTTCCATGCTTTTTCCAATAAGTAGCCAAAAATCAATGGAACCGTAATACCAATAAATGCATTAATATACCCATAATACCATTTCCCATAAAGTGCATTAGTCCATGATACTGTATTTGTGTCATGTAATATATAAATCCCTATTAGAGTAAAAATGTTAAAAGACAGTATATGGAAAAACATAATTGACATACTTCGTCTTCCCACGTAAATCAAAATTCTTTTAAGATAGATACCTTGTTTGACAACCCATGTTGAAAAATAGAGCAGGAAATATATTCCGGAGATACAAGTTACAAGCATCCATTTTCCATTAGAGATGATACCTGCACGTA